>CAZBUK010000105.1:0-11292 GCA_964495085.1 uncultured Ignavibacteriales bacterium | reverse complement strand
GCAGAAAACCCGCATTGCGGTCCTCGATGAGTGAAATATTGGAGAACACCGCCGTAAACAGGATGACGAGAGTAATAATCCCCGGGAAAAAATATTCAAGGTACGACACCTCAACGCCCGATTGAATTGTTTTGAACGAATCTCCGAATCCGAAGCCCAGCACCAGCCAGAACAGCAAGGGAGTGAGCAGAACGCCGACGATACGGCTTCTTTGCCTTAAAAACCTGGTGATCTCCCTCTGACTCAGTGCTACAGGGGGGATCAATCTCGATATGATTCGACGACTCGTCATCGGTCTGCCTCATCGAATGCCGAACCGGTCAGTCGGTAAAACACATCGGCGAGAGTGGGTTTACTCACGGTCGTCGATTCGGTTTTATCGAAATATTCCGAGATGATCGTCTGAAGCAATCCCCTATCCGCCGGAATTTCGAATCTGACGATGCCGTCGACATAAACGCCCTCGATATTCCATTTAGTCCTGAGATCGCCGATGAATTCCGTCGGTGCGGTTGTTCTGACCGACATTATCTCCCCGGGAATTTCCCCGAGGAGCTCCGCCGGAGATCCGCTGCGAACGAGTTTTCCCCGGTCGAGTATGACAACCTGGTCGGCACGTTCAGCTTCGTCAATAAGGTGAGTGGTAACGAGTACAGTTGTCGATCGATTATCCCTTAATGCATATAGATAATTCCACAGATCTTTCCGGGATACTATGTCCAGTCCGGTGCTCGGTTCATCCAGGAGCAGCAATGCGGGTTTATGCAGAACGGATTTGGCAAGCTCGACTCTTCGTTTATAGCCGCCTGAGAGAACTTCCACTCGCTTGTTCAGATATCCGGTCAGCCCGAATAGTTCCGCCGATGAGCCGATCCCGGCACGTATCTCAGCGGGAGGCATTCCATACAACCGCGCATGCAGTTTTAAATTTTCCTCTACGGTGAGCTGATCATCGAGACCGGGGGACTGAAAAACAACGCCCAGATTTTTTCTGAATGTTTTCACTTGAGTGGAGACTGTTTCTCCTCCTATCAGGATGCTTCCTTGCTGGGGGGGTAGCATGGTGGCGAGAAGTTTGAACAGAGTCGTCTTCCCTCCCCCGTTCGGAGCGAGGAAAGCGCATATGCTTCCCTGCCTGACGGAGAAAGAAACCTCCCGGAGCGCGGATTCGGTGCTCTTAGGATAGGTATATGTTACATTTTCTACAGCGATCATAGCAATTATCTGACTGCATCGAGAACCATCAGTCCCATGATCAGAGGGAGATAGAGGACGGAGGCAAGGACGAGGTATTTTGCGTTTTGATTGGAGATTTCCCGGCCGGTTCTTACTGCAAAATACAGAAAGCAAATTCCGCCGAGCAGCGCTCCGAAGAAATAAAGATAACCAGAGAGATTTAAAATCGTCGGAAGAAGGCTTATAGGGATCAACGCGATGCAATAGAGTATCGACATCCGCATGGTGGATCGGCCGTCCGGCTCGACGACCGGCAGAACCGGAAATCCGCCTCGTTCATAATCTTTCCGGTACATCCATGCGATACCGAGGAAGTGGGGCATTTGCCAAAAGAATACAATCGCAAAGAGAGTCAGCGCTTCGATCGATATCGATCCGGTTACTGCCGTCCATGCTATCAGCGGGGGCATCGCTCCGGGTACTGCACCGACGAGCGTCGAATGAGGCGATCTAGCCTTCAGTGGGGTGTAAACGGCAACATAGAATAACAGGGTAAGCGCTCCGATGATTGCAGAGAGTAAATTCGCCGCGATTGCCAGATAGAGAATACCGCCGGCGGCGAGAACGATACCGAAAAGCAGTCCTTCGCCGGGTTGTATTCTTCCCGAGGGAATCGGTCTGTTCCTCGTTCGGTTCATATGAACATCGGCCTCGCGCTCAAGATAATGGTTCAATGCACCGCCACCGCCGGAGATTAGAGCGATACCAACTATCGAATGAGCGATGAGGAGTATATTCAGCGATACTCCGGATCCGAGATATGCCGCCGTAAATGCGGTGACGACGACCAGAAACGTAATACCTGGTTTAGTAAGATCCCAATAATCCGCCAGCCTCGTTTTTTCGAACCGGAGAGCTGCGCTCTGCATGCTGTTCCTTTTTAAATGGTTTTATGTGTGTGAAGCAATGCTTAAATTAATTCCGGCAGTAACCGGCCTGACCATACGATGCGCGAGGAGCGTCGATAATCCAGAGGTTGCGAGGATCAAAGCCCCGGTAACTACGTGCATGGTAGTGAGAGAAACCGGTTTGGCCGTCCATATGACGAACGAGCCGAGTAAGACCTGTATCGTCACTAATGTCAGCAGAATATAAGCGGAAAACCTGAGAATTCTCACATTCCGGTAATATTTTTGGACTTTCACAGAATACCAGATGACCATACCCGAAACAATGACTGCTCCGACACGATGTAAAAAATGGACGGCTATTTCCGCGGATTCAAACGAAGGAATCAGGCGGCCGAAGGCAAGCGGAAAATCGGGGATAGCTAAACCGGCTCCCATGTGACGCATTACCGCACCGAGAAAAAGTTGAATTAATACGGAGAGAGTCAGAACAACAGTGACGGAACGCAGAGAGTACTGGCCATACGGTTCGAGCGAATGCCTGGTCGTTCTTTTCCAGAGAGGCGAGGTAAACAACGCGATGGCGGCAGTGAGCGTGAAGAAGGACTGCGCGAGCATTGCATGGAATACGGATACAGCGGTCGGAAGGAAGAAGAGGACCGTGATGCCGCCGAGTATCCCCTGAAAGACAACCGTTCCGAGAGCGGTCCAGCCTAACACTCGCACCCACTTCCGCGGTTCTTTTCTTTGCAGCCAGATCGCCAGAATGATCGTCAGCAATCCTACGAATGTCGCAATCATCCGGTGCCCATGCTCGTAAAATATTCCTCCTACCATTGGAGGCATGAGCATACCGTATGAAAGCGGCCAATCGGGTACCGCAAGACCGGATCCGGTACTCGTCACGAGTCCCCCCCAATATATGAGGAACATCGTAGAGAAGGATGTGAAGAGCGCGAATCTATGAAGCCATATATCCGTCATGAATGATTTCTCATGAGGTTCGTCGATCGATACATAATCAGGTTAGTATGGGAAATGAAGTTAATTGTATTATTATCCGGGGGTTTCAATCGTAGGGACACCTAGCTGTAATATCGATTATAACCGGCATGCTTGATATCAGCATTCAAGCGGAGATGACGGTTCCGGCGTATTGACCGGTATATGGTTACGGCAAAGCCCATGAACAAAAGGTACGGAATCGAAAGCAGATAGAGTATTCCTCTGTTTAATCCCCTGCCGACCTCATCAGACTCCGCAGACGAACTGACCGATGCCTGACACATTGCGCATTGAGCTTCGGTTCGTTCGACGACAGCCAGACAAAGAAATCCGACAAGGAGTATGACGATGATTTTACCTACATAACGTATGGGCATATGCATGCGGTTTCCTCAGAGAAAGGACGTTGTTCCCTCGTAGAGCAGCGCTATTGCCAGAGCAAGCAGGAGTATCAGCGGAAGAAGGATAGAGTAAATCAGTCCGATTCTTTCAAATTTAAGATGCATAAAGAACGCAACAATAAGTCCTGCTTTCATCAGCGCGACGACGACGATCAGCAGGGTATGCATCCATCCAGGCAGAGGGAGCGGTGAAATAATAAATCCTGCAAGCGTAATCAGCAGCAGCCAAATCCATATTTTTATATACGACTTCGTGCTATGACTCGTATGTTCCGGCGTGGTCATGCTGTTCTCCCGTGTTAATTTCATTAAAGAAGATAGAAGAAAGTAAATACGAAAACCCAGACGAGATCTACAAAATGCCAGTATAAACCGGTAATCTCGACACCTTCATATGAACCACGGCGTTCGTAGAAACCGCTCGAAACCTTGAGAGCGGCGATAACGAGCAATATGATACCGCTAAGCACGTGCGCACCGTGAAAACCCGTTATGAGGAAGAAGAGATTCGAAAAGAGCGGCACCCCCCAGGGATTCGAAGTAAGCGTCGCTCCGGCATGTATCAAATGGTACCACTCATACGCCTGGCAGCAAAGGAAGAGAGTTCCACCGAGAATTGTATATGAAAGGTATTTGAGCGCGGCGGACCTGTCGTTCCGGTATGACGCCGAAACCGCAAGCGCCATGGTGAAACTGCTGCAGATCAGGATAAAGGTCATGAGCGCTATGAACAGCAGCGGGAGTTCCGCATTCACAAAGGGAAAAGCGGTAAACACTTCCCGCGACGCGGGCCAGAACTCGAGCTTGACCCGGACCATACCATAGACGGCAAGAAATGCTCCGAACGTAAAAGCATCCGAAACGATGAAGATCCACATCATGTACTTCCGCCATGACACTCCCCATGGCGTCCTTCCACCCCCCCAATCCGACTGTTCGATCTTCTGCTGTTCAAGTACTGCTTCCTGAACCATAGTCTCTTTCTCCCGTGTTCGTGTGATTTAGATGACGACCGTATCAGTCCGGCTGTAAAATTAAAAGAAACACGTATAAATAAATCCAAAGTACTCCGAGGAAATGCCAGAAGGTCACCGCGAGTTCTACGCCGAGATAGCGCTCACGGTTATATCTTCCCCCGTACGTGGCGAGGGTAGCAAAAAGCAGAAATCCTAGTCCGCCGATGATGTGGATCGCGTGTACGCCGCTGAGGACGTAGAAAAATGATGCTGCCGGGTTCGCGTTGACAACAAGTCCGGCTGCGGTAAGCTGATTCCAGGCAGTGATCTGGCCCGCGAGAAAAACAACGCCGAAGGAGATCGCTGTAATCAGCCCCAGCTTCAGATTAAACGTGTCCCCTTTTTTCACCGAGAGGTATCCCCAATGGGCGGCTATACTGCTGATCACGATGATAACGGAGTTCACCCAGAGGATAGACGGCAGGGTTATCCGGATCCAATCGATTGAGTTTTGCCGGACAAGATAGGCGCTCGTGAACGCGGCGAAGAGCATAATACTCGCCGCGATAAAAAGCCACAAGCCGAGGCGGCCGGGATGAACCGGAAGGGAGTAATTTGAATACCGATGTGAGATACCCCCCCATCCGTTATACCCGTCTCCGTTCCCGTTCCCCGGACTTCGATATACGAAATCGATCGGTTGTCTTTTCTCTTTTGTTTTCATGTCGATAGTTCAGTTAAATTCAGTTTCCACGATCCTTTAGATCGGGAACCGACTGCAGTATGAAATCATCGTCCGCACCGGGTTTGCTGTATTCATGCGGTCCGCGGTAAACGGTTGGAATCTCCCCTTCCCAGTTGCCATGCGGAGGAGGTGTTTCGGTGTCCCATTCGAGGGAGCCCGCTTTCCAGGGATTTCGTTCCTCTTTTTTCCCGAAAAACATCGACCCGAAGAAATTAATCAGGAAAATCAACTGTGCTACTCCGGCGACGATGGCGGCTATGGTGATAAATATATTCAGATCGCCGAAGGCGGAGGTAAACTCAAACTCTCCGAACGAATAATACCTTCGGGGTACTCCGGAAATTCCTATGAAATGCATCGGGAAAAAAATCGCATATATCCCGATAAACGTCAGCCAAAAATGCATTCTCCCCCAGAACAGATTAATCCGCCTTCCGAACATTTTCGGAAACCAGTGATAGACGCCGGCGAAGAGACCGAAGACAGCGGCAGCGCCCATGACGAAATGAAAATGTGCAACGACAAAATAGGTGTCATGCAGCTGAATATCGATCGGTGCATTACCGAGGAACAATCCCGTGAGGCCCCCCGTGATGAAAAAGGAAACGAGTCCCAGGGCGTAAAGCATTGCGGGCGTAAATGAAATTTTAGACCGCCAGAGCGTGGCGAGCCAGTTGAATACCTTCACTGCCGAGGGTACGGCAATCAGCAGCGTCGTCAGCACGAACACGGATCCGAGGAACGGATTCATACCGCTCAGGAACATATGATGTCCCCACACAATAAACGAAAGAAAAGCGATGAGGAGTATGGATCCGACCATGGCGGTATAGCCGAAAAGCGGTTTACGCGCGCAGGTCGCAATAACTTCGGAACATATACCCAGCGCAGGGAGCGCGACGATATAGACTTCGGGGTGGCCGAGAAACCAAAACAGATGCTGCCAGAGTATGGGACTGCCTCCTTCAAACGCGAGAAGTTCGTTGCCGATGAAAAGACCTTCGGGCAGGAAGAAACTCGTCGCGAAGTGTCGGTCGAATAAAAGCATTATCGCACCCGCAAGGAGAACAGGAAAGGAAAGAAGTCCGAGTATTGCCGCTGTGAATATAGCCCATACGGTAAGAGGCATGCGTCCCATCGTCATACCTTTTGTTCTCATATTGAGTACCGTGACGATATAATTCAGCGATCCGAAGAGTGACGATACGATGAATACCCCTATACTCAGAAGCCATAAAGTCTGTCCTAGACCGGATCCCGGAACGGCGCTCTCGAGCGCACTCAGCGGAGGATAGGCCGTCCAACCTGCCGCGGCCGGACCCGTCTGGACGAAGAAGGAAGCGAGCATAATGAGACTTGCGAGGAAGAACGTCCAATAGGAGAGCATATTCAACAGCGGAAATGCCATATCCCGAGCGCCGATCTGAAGAGGGATAAGGAAGTTTCCGAAAGTGCCCAGCAGGCCTGCGGTTAAAACGAAGAAGACCATGATCGTACCGTGCATCGTCATCATCGCAGCATAAAATTCCGGTGCGAGGATTCCACCTTCTGCGAATCTTCCGAGAAACGTCTCGAGGAACGGCATCTGCGTTGTGGGATACGCGAGTTGAAGCCGCATGACCCAGGACAACAGCATACCGATGATTCCCCATATCAGGGCGGTGATCAGATACTGCTTTCCGATCATCTTATGATCGTAGCTGAATATATATTTACTGATGAACGATTCCTTATGATGCCCGACGGCTGCGGTAGCTTGTGGCGATGACATCAGTTTGTATCCTCCCTTGTGATGTGTAATCCGAAAAAATTATTCAGCCGAATCTTCTGTGTTTTCGCGCTGGGCGGCCATCCATGTCTGCAGCTCATGCATAGGTTTCACCGTAACATAAGCGCGCATCCGGTAATGACCGAGACCGCACAGTTCCGCGCAGGCAAGTTCGAATTCTCCGGATTCGGTCGGCACGAACCAGAAAGTCGTCGTCATTCCCGGGACGGCATCCATCTTCACACGGAAGTTCGGCATGAATACGCTGTGTAGCACATCCTTCGATCTTATCTTAAAGAGCACCGGATGATTGAGCGGGATACGGATGTCGTTTAAGGTAACGATATCGTCGCTCCCCTTCGGATCGCCGGGATCGAGGCCGAGCGGATTATTCTGGGAGATGAGCTCATGCCTGGTATCGCCGAACTCCCCGTCGTCGCCCGGGTATCGGATATTCCACGCGAATTGCTCTCCGGTGATCTCGACCGTAAATGCGTCTTCCGGGATATCCCCAAACAGATCGCTCCACCCCCTCTGTCCATAGATGATCAGGACAGTGAAAATAATGGCGGGTATGACCGTCCAGATTATTTCAAGTTTCTTGTTGTGCGGATACCAGAAGGCCTTCTCATTGCCTTCTTTGGAACGCCGGTATTTAAATGCAAAATAGACGAGGAGAAACTGGGTCGCCAGAAAAGCGATTCCCGTGATGATCAGGGTCGTATTGAACAAACTGTCGATGAGTTTTCCGTGTTCGGAAGCAAGTGGCGGAAAGCCTATCCGATTTTTCATCAGGTACCACACCGTCGCTATCAGACCGACAATGAAAAAGAGAATCATGTACACGCCATGCGAACGACCGGATTTACTCATCTTCAATACCCCGATTGTAGGTTGATTAATTCTGTTAATCTACGTGCCGGAATTGCATCCCACCGGCTTCCGGCAAAAAAGAAGGGATGAAGACCGTACCGAACTTCATCCCTTCACAATCCGTGAGAGATTATTACGATGCAGGTTGTGCCGAGAAGGTAAAGCTCAGCTCCGATGTCTCGCTCTCGCCGACGACGATCTGCTGCGTCTGCTCGCCGTACTTCTCGTGCCAAGCCGCTATCACATACGTGCCGGGAGGAAGATTCCCGAGACTCACCTTGCCCTCCTCTTCCGTAACGCCGAAATACGGATGCGATAAGACGCCTGCGTAAGCGTTCATCCAGGGATGGACATCGCATTTGAACGGAATCATAACTTCAGCCTGGTTGAACGTCCTTGTCGTTTCCATACCCTTGACCGGCTGTCCGATATTGAATTCACGGTTAGCCTTTGGCATCGCATGTACATTGTGAAGCGTGGGATCGCTGTTCCGGATTGTCAATGTCTGTCCGGTCATCAGGCCGAAAACTCTCGGTTCGTACCAGCACCCGTTCTGATCGAGAACGACCGATTCGGTATTCAGCGGAAACGTCATGCTTTCGAGTCCTTCTTTCACATATACAAATACGTTGCTGAGCGTTCCGTTCTGA
Organism: uncultured Ignavibacteriales bacterium; assembly: GCA_964495085.1. Classification (GTDB taxonomy): domain Bacteria; phylum Bacteroidota; class Ignavibacteria; order T3Sed10-11; family T3Sed10-11; genus CAZBUK01. The sequence goes on along the minus strand of CAZBUK010000105.1, from coordinate 2,810 downwards.
TTTACGACGACCTCTTCGGTGTAAACGGGATCGCTGTGCAGATCCTGACAGGTCCTGTCGGCAGCCATGTTCACACGTTGAGGTGCGGGGGGAGTTCCCTCAAATAGTACGGTCGAAACTACCGTTGCGGCTGTCGCGGGATCTATTACAGCTGCGGTGCCTGCGGCTCTTCTATCCTGCTGCTGATCTCCGCCTCCTCCGCATCCTATGAGAAGAACGACCATGAGCGCGAGTGCGGTAAATAATCCTAATTTCATAACAACCTCCTTATTATATATGTTGTTGAGTATATGTTATCCGATGATCGGGTGCTGCAATTTCATCAGCGTGAAGCCCTGATCGGTCTCCCGAGCGTCCAGGTGTAATCTCTCAGTGCTTCGATCTGTTTATCGACGTCGCCGTTCAGTACATTCGGAACCGGTGTTTGGCCGTCGGGGAAAAACGTCGGCATTCTGGTGCCCGGTTCGATCTCCTGCGGATCGTGCAGCCAGTCGATGATCCAATCCGGTTTGAGGCGCGTCCTGGAAAGGTCGAGATTCGGTGCAAGGTCGGATGCCGACATATCTGCGAGGTCCGCCGCACTCGGATGGCACCGGGCGCATTGCAACAGAGTGAAGAGCTCCCTTCCCGTCGCGAGATGCTGCGGATCCGGAGTGAACCGTTCATAATCCACAAAATTAAATTTCTTATCGGAGACTGCAAGAAAATACCTGATCAAGAGAGATATCTCCGCATCGGTAAAATCGAAGGTCGGCATGCGGAGCTCGAGCCAGCCCCGGACGGTGGTCGGCGAACGGAGGAATTCGTACAGCCAGGATTCCTGTGCCTTCGCTCCGATTCCCGTAATCACAGGGGGTCGAAGGCCGGCTTCAGGAAGAAGCGCATATATGGCTCCGTTAATTCCTTCGATCGTATGGCAGGAGATACAGTTGTTATCGATGATAAATTTCTGACCCCTTTCAAGGTCGAGCATTCGGGGATCGGCGGTTCGTTTGAACCTTCCTCCGAGGTCGTCCTGTCTTCTCCCCTTCAAAAACGTGCGAATGTCTCCGATCTCCTGCTCGGTGAAATTATAGACGGGCATCATTTGTACAATTCGCTCGGTTTCGAAGACCCTGGAATTCTTGAGCTTTTCAAATACCCAGTCGTCCCAGGTATGATGCACGTTTGTTTCTCCGAAATCCATTTCCTCGACCGGCTTTCTGCCGAAGTTCGATAAGGAAACGCTGACGCGGCTTTCCCGTTCCATACCTTTGATATCGTGGCATCCATGGCATCCATACCGCCGTATCAGGTTGGCTCCTCTTTGAATTACCTCCTGATCGCCCAGCCGGAGGGACACCGCATCGTCATGAACTTTCCGATTGAGGGACATGAGGTAAGCCGTAATATCGCGCGCTTCTCCCTCGGTCAGCCGAAGGTTAGGCATCCTGGTTTCGGGTCTGAACTTTTTCGGATCGCGCACCCAGTCGTACAACCACTCCGTGTTTACCTTGCTTCCAATCCGGCTGAGCTCGGGTGCCGCATCGTAACTCAATCCTCTCCCCTGCCGGATGAGATCGTTTGAATCCACGACGTGACATCCCAGGCATCCGACTGACTCGACGAGCTGTTTACCACGAGACACATTCCCGCCTCCGGGATACCTCTGCTGGTCGCTATAGTTTTCGGAGATATTGACAAGGTACGCGGTGACTGCTTCAGCCTCGTCTTCGTCGAGCAGGAAATTCGGCATTCTCGTATGCGGATTGTAGGTCTTGGGATCTTTCACCCAGCTGTAAATCCATCCTGGAGTCGTCTTAGCCGCCATTCGGTTCAGATCGGGTCCGACTTTCGGTATGTCCATATACCCCTGAATTTCATGGCATCCGACACAGCCCGATTCCATGACCATTTTATGTCCGCGCGTGAAGGGGGCGGCATTCGTAAGGATCACCTCGGTCGTGTGGCAGTCGTTGCATGACGCGTACACATCCTGACCGCGTAGTACCGGGAAATCCCAGTGGCGATCCTTATCGCCATGCGCATACCCTGCACTGAGTGCCATTGGTTGGCCGTCATGGCATGGTGTGCAGCCGAAGTCTTCCACCTTGTGTATCTCAAGCAAATCCTGACGGGGATGCTTACCGAGCGGCTGCGGGTATCCTTCGAATTTGTCGTCGTCGTAAGCGATATGGCAGGTCATACATCTGTCCACCCGCCGTTTGGTTTCGCCCCATGAGGTTCTCTCGTACCCGTCGAGCATGATCTGTTTGATTTCAACCGACGAGCTGCGCAACAGCCCGATTCTGTTCTCGACGGAATGTACGGTACTGTAAACGTTATTTATCTGGCTTCGCAAATCGCGGATATGGTCGTCGACGCGGTTCATCGACGCTTCCAGCTCACGTTGACGAAGTTCGATCTCAGCGATCCTGGCATTGTGATTCGACGTTTCGGAATCGTAGCGGTCGAGCCGTTCGCGCAGTTTCTCTGTCTCTCTTCCGTAGATCACTGCCTGTCTGTATTGATAATACGTCTCTTCTGCGTAGCCGCGGGCGAACTGCCACTGCTGTCTGACCCGGCGTAGTTCGCTTTCGAGCTCACGCCACTCATTTCTGGCGTTCTGGTACTCATCTCCGCTCCGTACGGCGAGCGCCTCTTCTAGCTGTGCTTCTAATTGATCGACCCGATCGTAGTTGATGCGTGTGTAGGCCTGATCGAGCTCTTCTTCGTCCCAGAGCATCTTGCCCTTGGTCACGAAACCCCGCGCCTCCGCTTCGGCCCACTGTTCGGGCGTGGCGTGCAAGTTCGTGTAGTGCGGATCGAGT
>CAZBUK010000104.1:0-11837 GCA_964495085.1 uncultured Ignavibacteriales bacterium | reverse complement strand
TGAGGGGGATGCCGCAGCCGGAAACGGCAGATACAGAACGGGATCTCCGCTTTGAGAGAGCGCTACAACCATAGTTCGGGTCGACCGGGTGATTTATTATCATGCTGCGCCCTCGGAAGCCGGTATCCCTCATGGCTGACTATCGATAGAAAAGCATTAACGGTTCATCTGAAGAGTCGATATGAACGGCTCTCGGACGGCGACAATCCGGCGCAGCTGATACCCGTCCATCACGGGGGGATATGCGGGCGTATCGGATTTCATGACGCTCGCATCCATATTTACGCATATCGACAGAGACTCGCATTACACAGGGAAAACATCCACACATCGCGAATAGTGTTCTTCCTGTTACTTTCCACAACTTTGGCAGCCATCCTTGTAACTGACCGATGATCCGGGACTTGGATTGATGCCAACCGTTGATCTCACCCCCGACCGCTCCTACATTATCACGTACGCTTCGTCTTGAAAAAATATCCCTGTTTGTTTATTTTGTGTATCCTTATCCATGATTCTACTCTCCAGAATCGTTTCGGGTGCACTGTTTGACAAAGAGTATCAGGGAAATATCCGATCGCGGACTGTTTATCAGAACCCCCGATCAGCGGCTGCGGGTATTCATCAGTTCCACGCTCAAAGAATTGGCAGATGAACGAATGTCCGCTCGCGAGGCCGTTGCACGGCTGCGTCTGATTCCCGTTATGTTCGAACAGGGTGCGAGCCCTCACCTGGCGCGACATCTCTACCGCGCATACATAGAGCAAAGCCACATATTCATCGGAATCTACGGCACGCAGTATGGTTGGATGGGCCCTGGAATGGAAATCTCGGGACTTGAGGATGAATACAATGAAGCCGCACGAAAGCCGAGATTCATCTATATCCAGTCGAATGCAGTCGGAAGAGATCCGCGGTTGCAGAAAATGCTGCAAAGAATTCGCGATTTGGACGGTATAGCGTATAAGTATTTCAATGGCGCATCTGAACTGCGCGAGCTGATAGAAAACGATATCTCGCGCTTTCTGAGCGAACAATTCGAGGTTGCAGCCGGCACCGGAGGCGCTCCGGCAAGGATAATGTCAGGCGGAAATCTACCGGTACCCATATCGTCGCTGGTGGGAAGAGAAAAGGAGATGGAATCGCTTCGCCGCTTGATACTGGAAAAGGAATACCGGCTCATTACACTTACGGGTACCGGGGGGAGCGGCAAAACGAGGCTGAGTCTCGAGGTCGCATATTCCTGCAGGGAGGCTTTCGATGAAATTTATTTTGTCGAGCTTGCAGCTCTGGTAGATCCGAAACTCGTTCCCTCGACGATAGCGCGGACCATGGGACTCCGGGAATCCGGAACCTGGACTCCGGAGGAACAACTCCTCGAATACGCGCGACAAAAGAGCATACTCTTTATCCTGGATAATTTCGAACAGATACTCGACGCATCGCATATCGTGGTTAAACTTCTCGAATGCTCAGCCGGTATCAGCATTCTTGTTACAAGCAGGATCGCGTTGAGAATCCGTGGCGAAACAGAGGTTTCCGTTCCGCCTCTGGAGATACCGGATTTGACCGATCCAGGCGGAATTGAATCGCTCATGCAGACTTCGTCCGTCGATCTCTTTATCCGGCGTGCTCTCGCCGTTAATAAGGAACTGAAGCTTACTTCCGAGAACGCACGTATCATAGGGGAGATCTGTGCTCGACTCGACGGACTTCCCCTCGCCATAGAGCTTGCAGCGGTACGCACGAGGATACTGACTCCGCATCTCATATTGGAACGGCTCAGAAACAGTATACCGGTGCTTACGAATGCTCCGCGTGATCTTCCCGAAAGGCATCAAACGATGCAGAGAGCCATCGAGTGGAGCTACAATCTCCTTGATGCGGACAGTCAGACTCTCTTCAGGCGGCTGGCTGCATTCGCGGGAGGATTTACGGTAGATGCGGCAGAGCGTATCTGCAATATCGACGGATTAAACCGATCGGCTATAGCCGCTTCTCTCGAGTCATTGATTGAAATAAACCTGCTGAGGTTAAGAGAGCAAGCATCCGGTATGATTCGCCTGAGCATGCTTGAAACCATCAGGGAGTTTGCCGGCGAGCGATTAGCTGCGGCGCATGAATCGGAATTGTTTGAACGGCGGCATGCGGAATACTATCTGGAGTTAGTGAAAACCACGGAACCGAATTTCAGAAGCGGAATGCGGAACGAGCGATTGACAGAGATCGAAACGGAAATCGACAATATCAGAATCGTCCTCGGAAGAAGTCTGAGCAGGCGCATATCGCCGGACTTCGGGATTCAGTTAGTGGGATATCTCGGTTGGTTTTTTCACTTGCGCGGTCATCTCAAAGAAGGGAGAGAATGGGCCGGCAGTATGCTCTCGCTTCCCCAGGCGGCCGGCCACACTGAAATGAGAGCGCGGGCGCTGTTCCCGGCCGGGGGACTCGCCTGGTCGCAGAGCGACTATAAGGCTGCGGTGGATTTTCTCGAAGAATCCGTATCGATATTTCGGGAACTGGGGGACCGATACTGGCAGATACAGGCTCAGGTGTTGCTTGCCGGAAGTTATGCAGGCTTGAGACAGTACGATAAGGGATATCTGTTGAGCGGGGAGTGCGTACAAATAGCCCGCGAGATCGGAGATCTTTGGGGAGAGGCGTATAGTCTCTACTGGCTGGGTGATATACTTTTTCTCAAAACGGCCGATCCCGTTGCGTCGATAAGATTGTATGAGGATTCACTTAAGATTTTTTCGGAACTGAAAGATCCGTGGGGCGTGGCGGAAGCGCGCGGACATATCGGAGTAATCGCCGCATACCAGGGGGATTCGGAGATTGCACAGTCGAACCTTGAAATGAGTCTGACCGTAATGGAACGTATCGGAGATCGCTGGGCTGTCGCACGCGGATATTCCGGCCTGGGAGACATCTACCTGCATCGCGGGCAGTATGGCCAGGCTGCAGACTATTACAAGCGCAGCATGCATCTCTGGAAAGAGCTGGGCAATACTCCCGGAATTATGATGTCGCTTACCGGTCTTGCACGTATCGCGGATGCAACGGACCGGCCGAAACTGGCAGCGCTCCTCATCGGAAAGATAGAACAACCGTTCATTGTCGTGGGGATATTAATCCTGCCTGTCGATCCGCACGAGTATGAAAAATTCAAGGCGAAGGTCAGTACCTCAATGAGCGAAGCCGATTGGGCCGCTGAAATCGAACGCGGTCGTCTCATGACGTTTGATGAGATTATCGAGCTCGTCGTTTCTGAGGACCTTCCATCGGAATAATAACGCTCCTTGAACCTGTCTTACTATCCCTTCAATCACGGAACCGCCGGATGTTAATAGATACGCACAGCAGGATACTGACCGGAGTCTATGCGGCATTTGCGCTCCTTGCATTCGCGGCAAATTCCATCATCTGCAGGCTCGCACTCCGGGACGGCGGAATAGATGCGGGCAGTTTCTCGGTTGTCCGGCTGCTGTCGGGAGCCTTATCCCTGTGGATCATCCTCCTCCTTTCAGGCTACAGGAAAAGCCCGGAATATTCCGGAAGCTGGATTTCGGCGGCAATGCTGTTCGTGTATGCGTTTGCATTCTCCTACGCCTATGTCGGACTCCAGGCGGGGACCGGTGCGCTGATCCTCTTTGGTGCAGTACAACTGACTATGCTGCTGACGGGAGTGGTACAAGGTGAACATCTGCGGAGGGCACAATGGATCGGCTTGTCCGCTGCGGTCGGAGGATTGATCTATCTCCTCACTCCGGGATTGACGTCGCCGCCATTCGGGAACGCAAGCATTATGGCTCTGGCCGGGGTGGCATGGGGGATATATTCGCTCAGGGGAAGAGGGAATGCACATCCGGCTGCGGTGACAACGGACAATTTCATCCGTACTGTCCCCTTGGTCGTCGTGGCGGGAGTTTTCCTCATTCCGCACTATTATGTCACCTTGCCCGGAATCGGATGGGCGGTTCTCTCCGGCGCACTGACCTCCGGAGTCGGGTATATCCTGTGGTACGCTGCGGTGAGCAATATGCAGGCGACCCGCGCCGCCATCATACAGCTAGCGGTTCCGGTCATAGCGGCTTTCGGAGGCGTGGTCCTGCTCTCAGAAATTGTATCCTACCGTCTTGTGCTGGCTTCTGTGTTAACTCTGGGCGGAGTGCTGATTGCCGTCTTAAGAGAGGAGAAACGATAATAGCGAGTATGAATTACCAATCAGATTATGAAAGAGTGAGGAGGAAATTGATCTCGGTTACCGGGTTGGGTATAGCCTTTGATCAGATGTAAGGAGCGGAGAGGGAGGGATTCGAACCCCCGATACCCGAAGGGTATACCGCATTTCGAGTGCGGCGCGATCGACCGGACTCTGCCACCTCTCCGAAGTCCGGTTTTCAATATATTAAAAACCGAAGAAAATTCAAAGATGTTTGCTTATATATCATTCAATCTGTATCTTTTAGTTCTGTGATTCCCGGTTCGGCATCCTCGTCCTGTACCTGGAATTTTATCTCTCATCCCGTCGTTAATATACATTCGCCTTCGACACAATCACGAACTATAATCATTGCCAATTGAAATCTGGGAGGAGACACGCAATGAATCCATTATATCGTCGCGACTTTATTAAGACATCCGCCCTCGGTGTGCTATCCGCCGGACTTGCCGGAACCGGAGTTGTATCGGGAGCCGGCAATACACTGAATCCGGATACGGCTGCATCGAACGCCTCTAATCTCGAGTACCGGTTCAGTGCGAAGCCCTTGAAGGAATCCTCGCTCCGGATGGAGGGAATTTCCCGAAAAACCATGGAGGAACATTATAAACTCTACCAGGGATATGTCAATAAATCCAACGAGATTCTCGGTTTACTGCAGGCCGCAGACCCGTCGAAGGGAAATCAGATTTACAGCGAGATACGCGTTCTAAAACACGAGCTGAGCTTCGCCGTGGGGGGAGTGAAGAACCATGAGATCTATTTCGATAACCTCGGCGGAAGCGGCGGCAGACCGGGCGGGGAACTGCTGGCAGCACTAGAAAAAAATTTCGGAGGTTTTGAAAATTGGTCCGCCGACCTGAAAGGTACCGGACTTGCAGCGAGAGGTTGGGTCTGGCTCGCCTATGACCGGGATACGAAGACGCTCTTTAATTATCTGGGCGATGCACAGAATACGTTTCCCGTTTGGAATGCGGTGCCCATACTCGCGCTCGATACGTACGAGCACGCTTATTTCATAGACTATGCCGTCAACAGGGCAGCATATATCGATGCATTTCTGAAAAATATCGATTGGCCTTCAATCGAGGAACGCTACGCACGAATACCTAAATAAAAAAATCTAAAATCCGCTCTATCAATCAACCGATCACGAAGATTTCAGAAAGGGAGAACCGTGACCACGTATTACGAAAAACTCGAGATAGTCGGCGTCTCTACGAAATCGTACGAGGATGCGATCACGACGGCAATTCAGGAGGTTCAAAACAAGTATGCCGACTTAAGATGGTTTGAGGTCGTCGAATTCAGGGGCGGTATCGAAGATTCCGGCAAAATTCAATATCAGGTGGTCCTCAAGGTCGCCGCGAAGAACGGTTGAGGTTTTTTACTATTCGATTTGTAACATTTCGATATCATGTTAAAATTAAGAGATGAGAGGAAATATTATGGCGCTAAAGAAAGGCGATAAGGCTCCAGATTTCACACTGGTCGATACCGACAAAAAAGAAGTAACATTGAGTAAGGTCCTGAACAAACGGACGATCCTGGCGTTTTATCCGGGCGCCTTCACCGGCGTCTGTACAAGCGAGATGTGCGCGATGAGAGATAACATGGAGGTCTTCAGCGGCCTGGGTGCACAGTTGATCGGCATCAGCGTCGACGCGCCAGCGGCAAACAAGGGTTTCGCAACTCATTTTAATATAAAGTATCCGCTGTTGAGCGACTATACGCGCGAAGTTTCGAAAAAGTATGCCGGCGTGTATGAGGACTTTGGAGGATTAAAGGGATATACTGCCGCAAAAAGAGCCGTTTATATTCTCGATCCGGACGGCACCGTGATATACACATGGATCACCGAGGAACCCGGTAAAGAACCGGACTACGAAGAGATCAGGAAGGCGCTGACCTGATACTTAGATAACATTTATATATGACTTTCGATGCCGGCCGGTTCGCTGCAAATCTCATCGATCATATGCCGTCACCGGATACAGTGACATCGATCTATACAGATGGTAGTTGCCGGCATCGTTGCATACCGAATTGTCAACTCATCAAGATTTCCGGGATACAAAGCGTATGGCTGCATTAAAGGTAGGCGATGCGGCGCCTGATTTTTCTCTTCAGGACCAAAGAGGGGAAAAAGTATCGCTTAAAGAATTCAGAGGTAAAAATCTGGTTCTGTATTTTTATCCGAAAGACAATACATCGGGATGTACGAAAGAAGCATGCGCATTTCAGGAAAATCTCGAATCGCTGCGATCGCTCGGTGTGGAAGTGATCGGAGTGAGCGCCGACTCGGTGGGATCGCACCGGAAGTTCGCCGATAAGTACGGACTGATGTTCTCCCTGCTCAGCGACGAATCGATGGCGATGCTTAAAAAATATAATGTATGGAAAAAGAAGAGTATGTACGGAAAATCGTATATGGGCATTGAACGTACGACTTACATAATCGACGCCAAAGGAAAAATCGCGCACATTTTTCCGAAAGTGAAGGTCGACGGACATCTGCATGAAGTCAAGCAGGCGCTTGAGAGCGAATAGTATCGGAGAACTTATGGTTTACGTTACACGTAAGGCCCATTTCAGCGCGGCGCACCGGCTTCATAATCCGAAGCTCAGCGATGCCGAAAATCTCCGCATCTACGATAAGTGCAACAATCCGAGCGGACACGGACACAATTACGACCTTGAGGTAACCGTCGCCGGGGAGCCGGATCCCGCAACGGGAATGGTCATCGATCTGAAAATACTGAAGAAACTTATACAGGAGGAGATTGTCGAGCCGCTCGACCATAAACACCTCAACCATGATGTCGACTTTATGCGGGATGTCATCCCGACTGCGGAGAACATTGCCCGAAAGATATGGGAGCGACTCGAGCCGCGGATTACGTCGGGTTCGTTGTTCTCCGTCCGGCTTTACGAATCGAATAATAACTTTGTCGAATATAGGGGCGGATGAAGTATCTATGAACACGATAACCGTTACCGATATACTCGAATTATCGGTCGAAGAGATGATAAAGGAGCTCGGTGAGGATCCCTCGCGCGAAGGGCTGCTGAAAACCCCGTCGAGGGTAGCTAAATCGATGCGCTTTCTTACCTCGGGATATAAACAGAATATAGACGATCTCCTCAACAATGCGGTTTTCGAGGAGGAGTACAACGAGATGGTCATCGTTCGGGATATTGATGTATTCAGTCTCTGCGAGCATCATCTGCTTCCGTTCTACGGCAGAGCCCACATCGCCTATGTACCAAACGGGAAAATCATCGGATTGAGTAAACTCCCCAGGATAGTCGATATGTTCGCCCGGAGACTTCAGGTTCAGGAGCGGCTCACCCAACAGGTCGCCCAGACGCTCTTCGATGTGCTCAATCCGACGGGTGTTGCCGTCGTCATCGAAGCCAGACATTTGTGCATGATAATGCGGGGAGTCGAAAAGCAGAATTCTCTTGCAACGACCAGCTCGATGCTCGGCATATTTCAGAAGGATCCGAAGACCCGTGCGGAATTCCTGAACCTCATTGAACGCAAACTAACCTTCTAATGAAAACCTGAAGCACATGAATGTATGGATTACCGGAGCGAGCAGAGGAATCGGAAAAGCGATAGCGGAACAACTGCTTGCCGACGGTCACCGGGTTGCCGTCAGCGCGCGCAATACTGCACAGCTCGACACGATCGGCGTATCTTCGAAACTTGAGCATAACCTTTTTAAAGTCCCCCTCGATGTGACCTCTCAACAGGCGGTCGAAACCGCAGCCGGGTCTGTGGTTGAGCGCCTCGGATCCATCGACCTGTTCATTCCGAACTCCGGAGTCACCGTATTTAAATCGGTGCTCGACACGTCGGTGGAGGAGATCGACTCTATCATCGATACCAATCTCAAGGGAACCATGTACGGCATTAAAGCCGTGCTTCCTCATATGATTGAGCGCCGTCAGGGTTGGATAATTGCGCTGATTTCAGTCACCGCAAAAAAAATATTCGCCAATTCGGGTGCATACGCCGCATCGAAATCCGGAGTTCTCTCCTTTATCGACATTCTGCGTGAGGAGGTTCGGGATAAAGGCATTCGGGTCACCGCCTTCATACCGGGAGCGACCGATACCGATATGTGGCCTGAACGAATCCGTGAAAAGTACCGTGAGAGAATGATGACCCCGGAGGTAGTGGCGCAGTCTGTTTCACGGCTGCTCTCATATCCGGAAGGGGTAATGGTGGAGGAGGTGGTAATGAGACCGCAACTCGGCGACCTGTAACGGTTCCATGCGGTATTGCCGGTATGCATACGTGTCATAATTGAGGACTTCCCATGTTGAAAAATCAAACTGCTCTTATTACCGGTGCGAGCAAAGGAATAGGAAAGACAATTGCATTAAGCCTTGCGAAAGCTGGTATGAACGTGGTGCTCACTGCCCGCACGAAATCGGAGCTCGAGAAGGTAGCGCAGGAAATAGAATCGGCGGGTGGAAAATCCCTGGCTGTTCCGGGGGATGTATCCCGCGCCCAGGCCGTTGAACAGGTGGTCGAGAAATCACTTGAAACTTTCGGGAAGATTGACGTTCTTATCAACAATGCGGGGATGGGTGTGTTCGCTTCCGTCGATGAACTCCAGATTGCCGACTTCGATAAGATGTTCAATGTAAACATGCGCGGCGTCTTCCTTTGTACGAGAGCGGTTCTTCCGCATATGAAGAATCGGAAATCCGGAGCGATCATTAATATTTCATCGCTGGCCGGAAAGAATTTCTTCAAGGGCGGGGCGGGGTATGCCGCCACGAAATGGGCCCTGAACGGTTTCACGAAATGCCTCATGCAGGAGGCGCGGGAATTCAACATTCGGGTTGCCCTCATCTGTCCGGGTTCGGTAGCTACCGGATTTTCGCCCCATACGGGCAAAGACGAATCCAAACTATTGCAGGCTCAGGATGTGGCCGAAGCGGTACTGACGATCCTGCGACTACCTGAGAGTTCACTCATAAGCGAGATTGATCTGCGCCCTACCAACCCGAAATAGCCGCCTCTGATAGTCGGGAGCTACTGTCTGTCTGCGGGAACATCCGATGAACGGGCTGCATCAGGCAGTGGATCCGGACGAGAAAATAGTCCGATGCATATTCATCCGGGGTAACATGTACGTATGAACCTTTATGATCTGACAATTATCGGCGGAGGTCCCACCGGTCTGTATGCAGCTTACTATGCCGGGTTAAGGGGATTGAAAACACAAATTATAGACGCCCTCCCCGAACTCGGCGGCCAGCTTATGGCATTGTATCCCGAGAAGTATATTTACGATGTTGCCGGTTTTCCGAAGGTGCTCGCAAAGGATCTTGCCCGTAATCTTATCGAACAGGCGATGCAGTATAATCCGGCGCTGCATCTCGGCGGTAAGATTACCCGGATGGAAATTCGCGAGAGGACAGAAGCGGATAAATCCGGACCGTCGGCCTATTTTTATCTCGAAACGGAAGAGGGGGATGTGCACGAAACGCTTGCTATACTGTTGACGATCGGCATCGGCGCATTCGCTCCCCGGAAACTGAACCTTCAGGAAGCTCAACGATTCGAAGGGAAAGGCGTTTCCTATTTTGTGTCCGATAAAACGAAATTCAAGGGACAAAACATACTCATTGTAGGAGGAGGAGACAGTGCGGTTGACTGGGCGCTGAATCTGCATCCGATTGCACGAAGTATTACCGTGGTTCACCGGCGGGATCAGTTCCGGGCGCACGAAGAAAATGTAAAATTGCTGCAGGAGTCGCCCGTCAAAGTAAAGACGCCGTATGAGATTCGTTCCATACAGGGGAATGCGCATGTGGAGCAGGCTGTAATCTTCAACAATAAGACCGGAGGCGAAGAGAAGCTGCCCGTCGATCAGATATTGCTGAATCTCGGTTTTGTGGCGAATATCGGTAAGATCAAAGAGTGGGGTTTGAATATCATGAAGAACGACATCGAAGTATCCAGCAGAATGGAGACCAATATTTCCGGTATATATGCCGCGGGAGATATCGTTGTATATCCCGGGAAACTCAAACTCATCGCGACGGGATTCGGCGAGGCGGCTACCGCGGTGAATAATGCAAAAGCATATATCGATCCTTCCGCAAAAGTATTTCCCGGTCACAGCAGCGACATGGAACCGCCTCCCGCGCACCCATAAATGATGCAGCATACGATAGTCATTACCTATCCTCTCCGCGATCATCACCGGGAGGGAATTAAATCTGCATTCCCCGGCTCATCCGTTTATTTTCTTCCCGATGGGAATTCGAATACCTCCGCGTTATCTGCCTGCGACGTCTACTTCGGCCATCTGACCGAAGCCGAGTTCGAGGCGATGACGTCGCTGAAGTTCGTTCAGGTTGCATATGCCGGCGTGGACGGCCTTCTCTTTCCAAAACTCCGTAATTCAGAGATCGTTCTTTCGTCCGCAAAGGGAATACACAACGTTCAGATGAGCGAGCTGTTATTTTCATTCCTCCTGCATTTCGGCCGGAATATGCCGGCATGGCAGGAAGGGAAGCGGAAACGGAGCTGGGACAAATCGGGGTACAAAGAGGGATACTTTCTTGCCGGAAAAAACATATGCATCGTCGGTTTCGGTACCATCGGTAAACGAATCGCACGGATCGCCCGATCATTCGATATGTCGGTTACGGGAATCAGATCAGGTGTCGCAGCGGCCGATCACCCTGATCGGTCGCTGTATGCTGATAAAATTCTCGGCGTCGGCGAACTTCGCACTGCTCTCGCCGTTGCCGACATCGTTGTCGACATACTTCCCCTGACCGATGAGACGGAGAACTTTTTTAGCGAGGATATATTTGCCTGGATGAAGCATGGAGTTGTATTCGTCAATTTGGGGAGAGGGAAAACGGTAGTCGATCAAGCCTTATTAAACGCGCTCGGTTCCGGAAAAATCCGGTTCGCAGCGCTCGACGTGTTCCGGGAAGAGCCGCTTCCGGCGGATCATCCGTTCTGGGAACATGAACGCATCTTTCTCACCCCGCACATCGGCGGATTAACCGATGGATACTGGAAGTCGGTGATCGATCTCTTTATCGAAAACGTAAGGCGGATCGATCGAGGCGAAACGCCGTTGAATGTAGTGGACAAGATAAGGGGATATTAGGACAGACCGGAACGCATGCGGACTGTGCAATGAACATCATACCTGTCCGGTAAGTCGCCTGTTGTACCCGAGAGTCATCCCGATTTCATTAATCTGTTCGCTCCGCAGAACTTATGCAACGCCTGCGGAGTGAACAGTGCAGCAGATCATACGAGACGGCCTGACGGGCATTATCTCCGGAATCCCCGTCTTCCCCTCTCCGGTCTTTCGTTGAAACGACCCGGCCGTTCCAGTCGACTGCGGAAAATCTCCCTCTGTTCGGGCGTCAGAATTTGAGCGACTTCGTTCCAGTGTGCGATACGTGCAAGCTGTATATCCGTTCGTATCGCTTCCTGATTTCTGATCAACGATTCGACCTTCTGCATATCGGTCTCGTCGTTTCTTAGCTGGATTCCGATATCGAGTCGGATTTTACTCAATTCGGCTCTGCGATCGATCATGTTTTTCCGGTGATTCGT
>CAZBUK010000103.1:695-12029 GCA_964495085.1 uncultured Ignavibacteriales bacterium | reverse complement strand
AAGAAGTATACAGTGAGCCGGCTTTTTCTTTTTTTCCTTCGGCTCCGATTTGTAAAGGTCGAAGGAATATGACCCGAGGAGAATTCCCTCCGTCAAAGCCGTTGCGATCATCCGGTACGGTGCACCGGTTCCCGGTATATATGCCGGAAGGTTTTCCATGATGAACGCCGCCGAACCGATACCAATCGATTCCGCCCGCTGCGCTGCAGCGGCGGCGGCCCGGCGCAGTATTTCCGGAGTGAGTTCATCCGTCTTACCGATACCCGCAATGATCAGACGCGGAGCCTTGGCCGGCGCTGCCGTGTAACCGACGGCGGTTTCGCCGATGCCGCTCTTGAGGTCCGTGAGCATTATTTCCGAATCGCTCTTGCCGAGCAGCGATGCAAGTCGTTTTATCGATTCATCCCGGTGGGGCGAATTCGACGGTATGAAGTATACAAGTGAATCTGTCTTCACGGTGCGGATATCTACAAACTCGGCTCGGATTGATAGCATACGGTACCCTGTTCGTTTATTATTTCTGAGGATGGTGATTCAGCAGCTTTATTGAGGAAGAAATTCACCGGCAAGATCGAGAACCCGGCGGATGACGGCGTCGAGGTCTCCTCCGCTCGCGGTGGCGCCGGCGGCATGCTGGTGGCCGTTTCCGCCGAACCGCTGCGCGAATTTATTGACCCAGACGTCACCCCGGCCCCTGAAGCTGAGCTTGATCGAGCCGTTATACTCGGTAATGAACACACCGATCACCACTCCGTCGATCTGCATTGCATAGTTTACGAAACCGTCGGTTTCGGGGAGATCGGTCTGCGTCTCCCGGAACATATCGGATGTGGCTGTCATCAACGCAAGTCTGCCGTTGTGAAACATTCGGAGCGTCGACAGCGAACGACCCAGGAGGACGAGCCTCGCTGCGGGTCCGCGTTCATATACCTCGAGGTGAATTTGAGCCGGATCGACGGTTAAGTCCAATAAATCCGCAATTATCCGATGAGTTTCGGCGGTTGTTTTGGGGAATCGAAATGAACCCGTGTCGGTCATGATGGCGGTATACAGATTTATCGCCGTCCGTCCCGTGAAGGTAAATTCCGGAGCCGCTTTCAACAGCCGGTACACGATTTCTCCGGTAGCTGCCGCCGATTCGTCGACCAGGTAATGATCCGCAAAATTGTCTTTGTCCAGATGATGGTCGATTACTATTTTCACGGCGGGGGATTGTAGGACCGATGTCTCCATGATGCCCAGCCGGCCCGGTTGATTGGTATCGAGAATGACGATACAATCGGCATGACGGATCGTTTCGGTGTGAGCGGCCGGATCAAACTCCTCGATGCGGAGCGCGTCACTATCGAGAAAGCGATAGTGCCGCGGCACCGAACTGCAATTGACGATCCGCACATATTTTCCAAGCGAGATCAGATATTCACCGAGTGCGAGTTGGGAGCCGAGGCCGTCGCCGTCGGGATTAATGTGCGTAGTCAGAACGAATTGCTGACATCCGTTCAGCAGGGTTATGACATCGGTTAGTTGCATACGGAGAGTTTCTCCAGATTCGGCATAAAAAAAGCTCCCCCCGGCGAAGCGAGGGAAGCAAGATAGTTGAGGATAGGCGCGCAGCGGATCCGTGCCGGGCTAATCGACCACCCAGGTCTCGCCCTTTGAGAATAAATCGTCCAGATCGCCGTCCCCTCGTTTTTCCTTGGAGATTTTAATCTGGCGGCTTAGGTCGGCGTCGTACGTCGGACGGTTGCTCCGTCTGAATATACCGATCGGAGTCGGGACATCCGGATTTTGGAACATTCTCGAGAGAATGTATGCGATCGTATCGTCCTTCCGGTTCTCGTCATGAACGAGCAGATCGTCTGCGGAGTATTCCCCGTTATCGAGTCTGACAACGACCGGAGTTGAACCGTCGAGCTTAATACCTTTATTCTGTTCTGCCCCGAAGATGAGCGGTTTTCCATGCTCCAGGACAACGACGTTCTCTTCCTTCTGTCCCTTTTCAGTGAGGTGGAAGAATGCGCCATCGTTGAACACATTGCAGTTCTGGTATACTTCGATGAAGGCGGTTCCGTTGTGTTCTCCCGCGGCTTTGACGATGGTTTGCAGATGCTTCGGATCGCGGTCGAGCGATCGGGCGACGAACGTGCATTCGGCTCCGAGCGCGAGGGCGATCGGATTAAAGGGATGGTCGATCGACCCGAAGGGAGTCGATTTGGTTACTTTTCCGTATTCGGACGTCGGCGAATATTGTCCCTTGGTCAGGCCGTAGATCTGATTATTGAAGAGGAGTATCTTGATACTGATATTCCGCCTGCAGGCGTGAATGAAGTGGTTTCCGCCGATGCTCAGGAGGTCTCCGTCGCCGGTTGCGACCCATACGGCGAGATCGGGACGGGCGGCTTTCAGTCCGGTTGCAATTGCGGGGGCCCGGCCGTGAATTCCATGAAGACCGTACGTCGACATGTAATAGGGGAATCGCGACGAGCAGCCGATTCCCGATACCCAGACGACGTCTTTTTTGTCCACCCCCAGGTCCGGAAATACGCGTTGTGTCTGCGCGAGTATGCTGTAATCACCGCAGCCCGGACACCAGCGTACATCCTGGTCCGATTGAAAATCTTTTGCGGTGTATTTTTTTGGTTCCTGTACTGCCGTGTCGGCCATGTTTAGCCTCTTAAGATTTCGTCGATTTTCTGTTCGAGTTCTGCAGCCTTGAAGGGGAGTCCCTGAACTTTATTATACGATATCGCAGGTATCAGAAACTTCGATCGGATCAGCATGCTGAGCTGACCTTTGTTCAATTCGGGGATGAGGACCTTCTTGAAATTGTACAATACCTCGCCCAGGTTCTTGGGGAACGGATTCAGGTATTTCAGGTGCAGGTGAGAGACCGATTTGCCGGCGCGCCGCTGCCGGATTACCGCGGAGGCGATAGCTCCGTAGGTGCTCCCCCAACCGACGATCAACAGATCTCCCTGCTGGTCGCCTTCCGGGCTGGCGGGAGGAATATCCTGCGCGATGCGCTCGATCTTCTCGGCGCGCATGTTGACCATTTTCTCATGGTTCTCCGGATCGTAACTGACATTGCCCGTGAGATGCTGCTTTTCAAGGCCGCCGACCCTGTGTTCGAGTCCCGGCGTCCCGGGGATCGCCCATGGACGCGAGAGCGTTTTCTCGTTCCGCGCATACGGAAGGAAATTCTCGGTCTCCGAATGGAACGACACGGGTATATCCGGTATGTCCGATGCTTTCGGAATGAGCCAGGGTTCCGCGCCGTTTGCGATATATCCGTCGGAAAGCAGAATGACCGGCGTCATATACGTTATCGCGACCCGGCAGGCTTCATAGGCCATATGAAAGCAGTCGATCGGCGTTGCGGCAGCCATGACGCAGAGCGGAGCTTCGGAGTTGCGCCCGAACAGCGATTGCAGCAGGTCTGCCTGTTCTGTCTTTGTGGGGAGTCCCGTGCTCGGTCCGCCGCGCTGTACGTCGACGATGACGAGCGGAAGCTCGATCATCACTGCCAAACCGATGGATTCCATCTTGAGTGCGAGCCCCGGTCCGGAAGTCGTTGTCACGCCTAATGCTCCGCCGTACGATGCGCCAATAGTTGCGGCGATCGCGGCGATCTCGTCCTCGGCCTGATAGGTCCGGACGCCGTAATTTTTCAAGGTCGAGAGCTCATGGAGTATATCGCTCGCCGGCGTTATGGGATACGCTCCGAGGAACAGATCGAGTCCGGATTTCTTTGATGCGGTCACCAGACCGATCGCAAGCGCCGAGTTGCCCGTAACGTTCCGGTACGTGCCCGGCCGGAGCTTCGCCGCGTGCACTTCGTAGCGGGTGGTGAAGACTTCGGTGATATCGCCGAAGTTGAGTCCCGCCTTCAGCGCGCGGGTATTCGCCTCTATGAGCTCAGGTTTGCTCTTGAACTTCTCCTTGATCCATTCGAGTGTTGCTTCGACGGGGCGGTTGTACATCCAGTACATCAGGCCGAGCGCGAAGAAGTTTTTACAGCGGTCGACGACCTTTGAGCCGAGGTTCAGATCTTCGAGAGCGTTCGCGGTCAGTTTGCTGATGTCCACTTTGTGCAGATGATAGTTGCTCAGCGATCCGTCCTCGAGCGGGTTGGCCTCGTAATGGGCGAGTTTCAGGTTTTTCGGGGAGAAGCCCTGCGTATTGACGATAATCGTTCCGCCGTCGCGCAGATGCTTCATGTTGACCTTCAGCGCTGCCGGATTCATCGCGACGAGGACATCGCACATATCGCCGGGGGTATAGATTTTCCGGCTGCCGAAATGGATCTGAAATCCGCTCACTCCGTAGGTGGTGCCCGCGGGTGCGCGGATTTCAGCGGGAAAATCAGGGAAGGTGTTCAGATCGTTTCCGGCGATCGCGGATGAAGTCGTAAACTGCGAACCCGTCAGCTGCATGCCGTCGCCCGAATCGCCCGCAAAATGAATGACAACCTCTTCGAGCGATTCGGTTTTCTTCTGTTTTGTATTTTGATCCATCGTCTTTCGGTTATTATAAACGAACGTAGTATTCCAACACTACGGCTTTTATAAAAGTTCGATTTTTCCCGTTATTCCCGGACTGTCCATATCTTGAGGTTCGCTTCGACTTCGCGGTGAACCTTTATATTGATCGTATATATTCCGAGGGCTTTGATCGCCTCGGGAATGGTGATGATCTTCCGGTCGATCTCGAATCCCTTCTCCTTCAGTCCGTCCGCGATCATCTGTGTCGTCACGGAGCCGAACAGCTTGCCGTCCTCGCCGACCTTCATCTGTACGGTCAGCGATACCTTCTCCAGTTCGGCTGCGAGCGCACGGGCGTTGTGCAGCTCCTTATCCTGTTTGCGTTCGAGCTGTTTTTTCTGCTCATCCAGTTGATGCAGGTTTTTAGGATTCGCTTCGAAGGCGAACTTCCGGGGTATCAGATAGTTGCGCGCATACCCGTCCTTCACCTCGACGACGTCTCCGATAATACCGAGCGCATCGAGGTTCTCACGTAATATTACTTTCATCGTCTGTACTCCGTAATAGGTTTAACGAATTGCATCCGAGACAAACGGCAGCAGAGCCAGGTGTCGCGCACGCTTGATAGCGAGGTTCAGCTCCCGTTGATGTTTTGCGCAGGTGCCCGTGACGCGTTTGGGGATTATTTTTCCCTCTTCCGTGACGAATCGTTGAAGCTTCTTCTCGTCTTTATAGTCGATAAAGAGTTCATCGTTTTCACAGAACCTGCATGTCCGGCGGCGTTTCACCTGCTGCGTCTGCGTCTGTTGTCTCTTCCTCTGCATTCTCATAACACGTGCCTTTATATGGTTGATATATCTTCAGGAATCCGAATTATTCCGCTTCAGCAGCTCGGATTCCTCATTTGAAATAAATTCTTTGAGCGATGTATCCCTGAAGGAGACGGGATGGTCGGATTCGTGATCCGGTGCAGGCGGAGACGACGTACCGGCCCCCGGAATGCGGTCCGCCCCGTCGCTATCCTCGTCGGCGCTGATTACATCCGGTTCTGTCCCCTCGTTATTCAGGAAGACTTTACTTAAGAACTGAATCCGCCGCGCCTTGATCTCCACGACGCGGAACGAGTTCCCGGTTTCCGTTTTCCAGTTGCGGCTCTGCAGCTCTCCCTCGATCAGCACGGCGCTTCCTTTCGAAAGCCGGTCCCGGCAGCTCTCCGCAAGTTTGTTCCGGGCGACGACGCCGACGAAACAAACCTCTTCCTGCCACTGGTTGTTGCTGTCGCGGTACCGTCTGTTCGTCGCTATGGTAAACGTGACGAGCGTGTTACCGTTCGACGTCGTTTTGAATACGGGATCTTTCGTAAGATTACCCGCAATGATGACGGTGTTGATTTCGGGCATTTTTAACTCGGCCATAGCATACCTCCGTTTGTGCGTTAGTGGATTCTGTTAAGAATCGGCTCCGCTCAAGGTACGCTGTTGTTGCTGTTATTTCTTTTCTTCCTCGGGTTCCTCGCTCTGTACAGCTTGAACTTTTTCCACGGGTGCGCGCTCGTCGCTCTGTTCCGGTACTCCCGGCTTCAGTTT
The DNA here is from genome assembly GCA_964495085.1 of uncultured Ignavibacteriales bacterium. Classification (GTDB taxonomy): domain Bacteria; phylum Bacteroidota; class Ignavibacteria; order T3Sed10-11; family T3Sed10-11; genus CAZBUK01. The sequence goes on along the minus strand of CAZBUK010000103.1, from coordinate 5,962 downwards.
CGACTTTTCTTTCGCCTCCATGGCTTTCTGATCCAGGCGGACGGTCAGATACCGCATGATGTTCTCGTCGTACTGGTAATTGCGTTCGAGATTCGTTACCAGCGTGCCGTCCGACTCGAATTCAATCATGGTATAGTATCCGTTGTTCCGTTTTGCGATCGGGTACGTAAGCCGTTTCCGGCCCCAGCGCTCCACTGTCTTGACAACCCCGCCGTTCTTGGTGATCAGCTCTTCGATCGATTTGATCACGTTCTCGATCTGGGGTTCTTCAAGCGTGGGATTGATGATGACCGTTGTCTCATAGTGCTTTTGTTTGGGTTCCACAGCTATGCCTGCACCTCCTTTATGTGAGTCGATGTGTTCCGATTATTTTCCAATAATACTGTCATTACAGCAGCGGCGCTATCACCAGCGATACGACTGCCATAAGTTTGATGAGTATATTCATCGATGGACCCGATGTATCTTTAAAGGGATCGCCGACCGTATCTCCGACGACGGCGGCTTTATGAACATCGGAGCCTTTCCCGCCGAGATTTCCCGCTTCGATATATTTCTTCGCATTGTCCCATGCGCCCCCCGAATTCGCCATCATCAACGCCAGGAGAACGCCGGTCAGCGTTGCGCCGCCGAGCATGCCGCCGAGCGCCTCGGGCCCGAGCGTAAACCCGACGATAACCGGGGCCAGCACGGCGACCAAGCCCGGAACGATCATTTCACGCAGAGCTGCGGACGCGCTGATATCGACGCAGCGCGCCGTATCCGGTTTCGCCTTTCCTTCCATCAATCCCGGTATCTCCCTAAACTGGCGTCGAACTTCCTCGACCATGCTGAACGCCGCTTTTCCGACCGACGTCATCGTCAACGATGCGACGGCGAACGGAATGATGCCTCCTAAGAATAGACCGATTACAACGGTAGGGGAAATCAGATTGATTACCATATCCGGTCCGCCATGCGCCACCGCGTTGGTGTATGCGGCGTAGAGGGCGAGCGCGGTGAGTGCGGCGGAGCCTATCGCGAATCCTTTGCCGATGGCAGCCGTGGTGTTGCCGAGCGAATCGAGCCGGTCGGTGATCGCACGGACTTGAGGGCCGAGTCCCGCCATCTCGGAGATACCTCCCGCGTTGTCGGCGATCGGACCGTAGGCATCGACCGACATCGTAATGCCCACCGTAGCGAGCATGCCGACCGCAGCGACGGCTATGCCGTAGAGGAACGCAACTTCGTATGCGACATATATCGCGGCACAGATGAGGAGGAGCGGAACGATGACACTCTCCATGCCTATGGCGAATCCCCGGATGATGTTGGTTGCGACCCCCGTTTTGCTCGCATTCGCTATCGTCCTGATCGGTTTGCCGGCCGTGTAGTATTCGGTCGACAGGCCGATGAGCGTTCCGGCGAGCGCGCCGGCAAGCACCGCGAAGAATACGTTGTTCGACATGTCGAGCGCGGTGACCAGGATATATGCGAAGACGAGCAAAAGGGCATTGCTGAAGAACGTTGAATATCTGAGCACCGCCGCCGGATCCAGATTTTTCAAAACTTTAATTGATGCGATGCCTATCAATGAAGCGATGAGACCTGCCATCACAATCAGGAGGGGTAATGCCATGAGCGAGAGCCGGACTCCTTCGACGGCGGTATCGAGCGCTTCTCCGCTGAGGGCGCTCAGATTTAATCCGGAGGACGCCATTTCCATAATAACCGCCGTCGTCGATGTCGCGGCGATCGCGATCGCGGCGATGATCGATCCGACGTAGGATTCGAAGATATCCGCCCCCATGCCCGCGACGTCGCCCACGTTGTCGCCGACATTGTCCGCGATGACAGCCGGATTTCTCGGATCGTCTTCGGGAATACCCGCTTCAACCTTTCCGACGAGATCGGCGCCGACGTCGGCAGACTTGGTATAGATGCCGCCGCCCACACGCGCGAATAACGCTATGGAGCTTGCGCCCATTGCAAATCCGTTGATGATCCGGGCGGTTTCGGGTTCTCCGTACAGCAGAAAGAAGATGCCGACTCCGAACAAGCCCAGACTTGCGACGGATAAGCCCATCACCGATCCTCCGTAGAAGGCGATGGTGAGCGCTTTACTCTGTCCTTCGGCGCGCGCAGCTTCGGTAGTCCGCACGTTCGCTTTGGTTGCGGCTTTCATGCCGAACAATCCCGCAAGCGCCGAGCAAAAAGCGCCGGAGATAAACGCCGCTGCGGTCGACCACCCGATGGACAGACCCAGCAGGATAAATACAATAGTAACGAATACCGCCAAAACCGTGTATTCCCGTCGAAGGAATGTCATCGCACCGAGATGAATCTGGTCGGCAATATCCTTCATGATGTCGGAGCCGACGGGCTGTCGTTTAATGAATAAATAGAGGAGCAGTGCTATTATTAGTCCGATTCCGCCGAAGACCGGCGCCAAGATGAGATACTGTTCCATCGTTACTCCTTATCGATTTCCGGATTTTCTGGTTTATCGTTTGCTTTATTGAAAATGGTCATCGCCTTATCGATACCCTCCGTCAGTGTCGTCAGAATTGCATCGATGCCGCGCTCTGCCATTGTATGTACCGCCGGTATCTCTCCCGGTGTAAAGGGAGACAAGACAAAATCGGCGGGTGTCTCGTACTTTTCGAATTCCGTTTCGGTGAATATTCCCAACCGTAGCCGGGGAATGTCTTCCGTTCCGAGTTCTCCGATGATCGAAGCCATACCGTTGTGTCCGCCGTCGGTCCCGGTCTTCCTCAGTCTGATCCTTCCCAGCGGGAGTTGAAAATCGTCGTAAGCGATAAGGAGCTCTCCGGCTGATAATCCGTACTCCAAGGCGACTTCGGCTATCGGGATCCCGCTGCGGTTCATATACATCATTGGGAGCAGCAGGAATAACTGTAGTCCGCGGTAGTTTGCTTTCCGGAGCAAGTAGCGCCGTGCATTCCGAACGTCGGTCGCCCTCAGTTTTTCCGATAGCCGGTCGATGAGGATGAATCCGGCATTATGTCTCGTTGCAGCATACGAGGAGCCGGGATTTCCCAGTCCGGCAATAAGCATGCGGATCTGATTTATTTCTCTTTGCCCTCAGCTTCTTCCTGATCTTCCTTCTTGCCGCGTCCGACAACTTCAGGTTCCGCCGGTTCCTCGAGACCTGCTTCTACGACGGGTTCGGGTTCTTTCATGACTGTCGGCGGTACGACGGCGACGATAGTCGAATCCTCACTCTCGAGTATTTCAACTTCATCGATTTTCACTGCACTGACGTGAATAGAGTCGCCGATTGCAAGATCGGTGATGTCGATATCGATATGCTCGGGGATGTATCGTGGAAGACATTTCACTTCCAGCCGGTGCAGAATTTGCTGGACAAGACCCCCTTCTTTGACGCCTTTTGCAGTTCCCGTCAGGACAAGAGGCACCTCGATGCTGACTTTTACATCGGCCTTCAGTGCAAGCAGATCGAAATGGACTATCGCATCGGACACGGGATCGAACTGAATGTCGCGGATAATGCAGGTCTTCCTGGATCCGTCGTCCAGCTGCAGGTCTATGATATGGGTGTCGCTGGTATACACGAGCGGACGCAACTGGTTCAGTGAGGTTTGCACCGGGATGCTTTCCTCGCCATGCCCGTAGAAGATGCCGGGAATAGAACCTTCCCTCCGGATCTGTTTAGCTTTTTTCGCCCGATCTTTTCGGATTTGGGCTTCGAGAATTATTTCAGACATTGTTACTCCTTGGTGATGTTACTATAGTTTATCTTTGTCAATATCGAAGAGCGAACTAATGGATTCGTTGTTATGCGTCCGGATAATCGCTTCGGCGAATATTTTTGCTACCGAGCGCGTTATTATTTTGTCGGATCCCGGCTTGGAAGGGACCGTATCAGTCACGATGAGCTGCTTCAACTCGGAATTGTTCAGCCTCTCGATCGCATTTCCGGACAAGATCGGATGCGTGCATGCTCCGAAGATCTCGTTTGCGCCTGCCTTCTTCAGCGCGGCGACCGCTCCGGTAAAGGTGCCGGCGGTATCGATCAGATCGTCGATGATCAGGATGTTACGGTCCTTGACGACACCTACAATGTTCATGACCTCGGCGACATTCGGGTTCGGCCTGCGTTTATCGATCAGGATGAGGTCTCCGTTCAGCCGTTTGGCGTACGAACGGGCAAGGCGTAAGCCCCCGACGTCGGGGGATGCGACTGAAAGATTCGCAATATCGAGTTGTCTGAAGTATGGGATGAAAACCGCCGATGAGTAGAGGTGATCGAAGGGTATATCGAAGAAACCCTGTATCTGCGGCGCATGCAGATCCATGGTGAGCACTCTGTCTGCGCCGGCTGTGGTGATTAGATTGGCGCAGAGTTTTGCGCTGATTGATACCCTCGGCTGGTCTTTCCTGTCCTGTCTTGCGTAACCGAAATAGGGAATGACGGCGGTAACCCGGCGGGATGACGAGCGTTTTGCCGCATCGAGGAGCATGAGCAATTCGATGAGATTCTCGGCCGGCGGGTGAGTCGGTTGGATGATGTACACATCCGATCCACGGATGTTTTCCGTGTACTTCACCCAAATCTCACCGTCGCTGAAATTTCGGATATCGCACTCGCCGAGTTTCGTACCCGCTTCACGAGCGATACTTTCTGCAAGCGGGCGATTTGCTCTTCCTGAGAATATTTTCACGCAGTTACCCTGTCGCTGATATTCGAGAATTTCGCCTCATCCCGTCGTATCGGGATGATCGGACACTTGCATCAGTGTGAACAACAACTGATGATGTGTAGTATGTCTTTGAAACTTACCCGGACGTAAACATAAAATTTATCCATCCCGCTGGGGCGGGAGGATTCGAACCTCCGAGTACCCCGCCAAGGCGGGGTGCCTTACCTGGCTAAGCTGTACTGATGAGCTCCTTAAAGGCTCGTCCGTTCTTCAAACTTTTCAGGTAGCGCTCCCGTCTGAGTGCCTCTCCCCAGGAACGAAACGATTCGCAGTATACAAGCTTGAGCGGTCGTCTGTTCTTTGTTGCGGAAACCCTACCCTGGTTATGTCGCTCAAAGCGATCGGTGAGATTATTGGTCGCTCCAATATAGTACCGACCGTCTTTGAGGCTTACTAGGACATACACATAAAATTTATCCATCCCGCTGGGGCGGGAGGATTCGAACCTCCGAGTGCCCCGCCAGGGCGGGGTGCCTTGCCTGGCTAAACTGTACTGATGAGCTCCTTAAAGGCTCGTCCGTTCTTCAAACTTTTCAGGTAGCG
>CAZBUK010000103.1:0-595 GCA_964495085.1 uncultured Ignavibacteriales bacterium | reverse complement strand
CATACACATAAAATTTATCCATCCCGCTGGGGCGGGAGGATTCGAACCTCCGAGTAGCGGCTCCAAAGGCCGGTGCCTTACCACTTGGCTACGCCCCAAAAAATCTAAAACTTCCGGGTGCCCCGCCAGGGAGGGGTGCCATATCCCGACTTGGCGGGACTACGCCCCAGTGTCAAGCGAGTACGGTCAGGATCTTTGCAATTGAATACTTCGGCTGGTACCTGAGTCTATTACCGGTTCAGCGCACTTATTGATGGAATACTCGTTTGCGGTGTGTCGGAACAGAATCCGTAATAATAAACTTTAAATATACTGGAAAATTTAAAAAGAGTCAATTATAGGGGAATTTTGCATGCCGGCGCCGTGTGTCCCGACAGAAAGGGTAATTACGTCGTGTATCGGAACCGGGATGATTTAGATCCACCTCTCTATATCATTGGTGTCCAAAATAATTATTGACGAAGTATCATTGGTGTCCAAAATAATTATTGACGAAGTGAATATAGTGGAATATTGCATTGGAAAAGGTATAACTTTACAATACACAAAATATGGGTCCAGTATGATTTATTACTTCAGAAGCTTATGAAATTAG
>CAZBUK010000102.1:0-12275 GCA_964495085.1 uncultured Ignavibacteriales bacterium | reverse complement strand
TTTCGGCTTGGTGGACCTGAATCATTCAAAATTCTTTATATTTTATTTTGGACAGTTGTGTGTTGATATAATGAAATCGTTCATAATATTGATTTTGTATCATGCATCCCGCCTGCCGCGTGACGGTGAACCGTCACGCTATCGGACGGCTACAAGCCCCCGCCTGGGCGGGGGCTTGTGGTTTTACGATAGTGAGACCGTTTACGGTCTCGTTTAATTATGTACCGATGATATTTTTTTAATATGTAAAATTAATAATATACAATTTATGAAATTGGATCTATGTGTCATTATACTTATCACGCACCGGTGAACAGTCTCGCTACAGGACGGCTATAAGCCTCTGCGGGGCTCACTCGCAGCTTCTCTCGATATGTTACTGTACGAAAGAACGCTGCATATCGGAATGAATCGTCGACATATTAACAATTTATATTCAGAGATGAAACATATTCGTGTACTCCAACTCGACTCGTTCACCCGTACGCCGGGTACCGGTAATCCGGCAGGTGTGGTGCCGGATGCTCATGGCCTTACCAAACGGCAGATGCGCGTCATCGCCAAAGAGATGAACTGTTCGGAGACTGCTTTTCTATTCCACGATCCCCGGGACCCGCATCGCTGCGCCATACGCTACTTCTCGCCGACTCACGAAATCCCTTTGTGCGGACATGCGACAATCGCCGCATTTCATGTTATCATGTCGGATCGGTTTCCCGCAGAGAACACCGATTCGGTGGAATCCTATGCATTAAAAACAAAGACGGGCACGCTTCGTGTTGTGACCATGATCTCCGACCGCAAACGAACCGTATGGATGCAATTGCCCGTACCGCGGTTTACTCATACTCGGATTAAGAAGGATGGACTTGCCCGGATACTCGGCTGTTCGCCGCTGGCATTCCGGAATGATATTCCCGCGGTTATAAATGACGATTCGATGATTGTGCCGATGAGAAGTCTCGGCGACCTGAAAACAATCTCACCTGACATGAGAAAATTAAAAATTTATCTCGCCGGAAAAAACCTGCAGGGTCTTTCTCTCTTCACGACGGAAACGTATGAAAAACGGTCTTCGGTGCATTCAAGATATTTCGCTCCGGGAGTGGGCATACAGGAAGATCCCGTAACGGGTTCTCTTAACGGACCCCTGGGAGCATATCTCCTGAAATACGGTCTGATTTCTGCGGAAAAGGATGAAGTGCTGCTCATCGGCGAACAGGGCGATATAATCGGCAGGCCGGGAAGAGTGCATATACAAGTCGTTCATGATGATCTCGACATCAAGCGCGTTCTTATCGGCGGGGAAGCCGTGGTAGTCTTTGAAGGAACGTTTTCCATCCCCGCCAAAAGTTGATTTTCTGGCGATAAATCCTTTTTTTATACAATTCCATCAAATGTAGTATGCTCGCCGATCGAATCTGAATATCATTCGGAACCGACTATGCTCAAATCCATTCTCTTCGTCGTAATCCTGACTGCGGCCCTCGGCTACTTCGTTTTCAATATTTACCGGTTGGTTTCATACCTGAAAATAGGCAAGCCGGCGGACAGGTTCGGGGATGTCGGGATTAGATTGAAGCATGTCCTTGTCGTTGCTTTCGGCCAATCGAAGCTCCTCCGCGAACCGATCGCGGGTATAATGCATTTTCTGATTTTCTGGGGATTTGTCATTCTCATCACCTCCGTCCTCGAAGCGGTCGGCGAAGGTATTTATCCTGGTTTTTCACTTAAGTTTCTCGGCCCTCTCTACGGACCGATCCTCTTCATCGGCGATCTCATGGCTGCGTTCGTCATGATTGCCGTACTGTATGCGCTGTACCGGCGCTATGTATCCAAGCCCCGGAGACTCGAAGTAGGGAATGCCGGACTGTACGATGCAACGTTCATTCTCATCATGATCCTGTCGGTCATGTCCACGATGCTGGGACAAAATGCCGCACGCATAGCGCTGTCGGGCGAAGGAGAAGCTAGATTTATATCGCTGGCGTTCAGTACGCTGTTCTCCGGACTCGCTCCGTCGACGATCGCATTCTGGTTCGAGGTATTCTGGTGGGCGCATATATTATTCGTACTCCTCTTCTTAAACTATTTACCTTTCTCGAAGCATCTCCATATCCTCAGCTCAATTCCGAACGTCTATTTCTCCGACACCGGACCGCGCGGAAAAATCCGGAAAGTCGATCTCGAAGATGAGCAAATGGAGAAATTCGGAGCGTCTGATGTAGAGGATATATCCTGGAAGCAATTGCTTGACGGGTATGCCTGCACGGAATGCGGCAGATGCAGCGCCGCCTGTCCGGCGAATATCACCGGCAAACTCCTCTCTCCCCGGAAGATTATCGTCGATATCAGAACGCGGCTCGAGGAGAAAGCCCCTTTTGCGGTTCGCGGAAATGAGATACCCGAAGAGATCCTCGAACGGACCCTCGTCGGCTCTTATATACACGACGATGAACTCTGGGCATGCACCACGTGTATGGCCTGCGTACAGGAATGCCCGGTTATGATCGAGCATGTAGATTCGATCGTCGATATGCGGCGGGGCCTCGTACTGGACGAATCGCGGTTTCCCCCGGAACTGAAGAACGTCTTCCAGAACCTCGAACGCAATTTTACGCCATGGGCATTCGGCCATGCAGACCGGGCGAAATGGGCCGATGGTCTCGACGTCCCGACGGTGCAGACGAATCCGGATTTCGAAATCCTCTTCTGGGTCGGGTGCGCTGGGTCCTATGACGACCGGTACAAAAAGGTCTCCCGCGCATTCGTCCGGCTCATGAAAATGGCAGGCGTCAATTTCGCAATTCTCGGAGCCGAAGAGAAATGCAACGGCGATACAGCGCGGCGGCTCGGCAATGAATATCTCGCACAGATGATGATTACCGATAACGTTGAAACGCTGAACGGATACAAGGTGAAGAAGATCGTCACGACTTGTCCGCACTGTTTCCACACCTTTTCAAAGGAGTATCCGGATTTCGGAGGCAGCTATGAAGTGGTACATCATACCGATTTCCTCGCACAGCTCATCGATGAAGGAAGATTGAAGATCGGCGGGGATGCGGAAAAGCGGGTTACGTATCACGATTCATGTTATCTCGGAAGATACAACGGAGTATATAACGCGCCGCGAGCCTTGCTCTCATCGATAGGAGGCGTCAGCCTCGTCGAAATGGGTCGAAATCGCGACCGCGGATTTTGCTGCGGAGCGGGCGGAGGACGAATGTGGTTGGAAGAGACAGAGGGAAAGCGCGTTAACATCGAACGAACCGAAGAAGCACTTTCCGTGGGACCGGATGTGATCGGGACTGCCTGTCCTTTCTGCATGACGATGATGACCGACGGTGTGAAATCGAAGGAAAAAGAGGGACAGGTCGCAGTGAGAGACATAGCTGAAATTCTGCTCGATGCTGCCGTAACGGAAGAAAAAGCGACCGCGTAAGATTATAATCTGTAATCCTGCATCATCGCGAAAGGATTATTATGATCGTACTTATACACGGAAACGCCGGGGTAGGGAAATCTACCGTGGCACGACAACTCCACGGTCATTTCGACCACTCGATTGTCCTCGAGGTCGATCGGTTCAGGTACCATGTGATCGACGAACGGGTAGAATCGGATCAAATCGATCTCTGCGACCAGCAGGTGATATCAACTGCGGACGCTTTTTTGGAAGATGCGTACGATACCGTTATCATCGAAGGTGTCTATCCGTCGCAGAATCATCTTCGGAATGTCTGCACCCGTCTTCACCACATCGACCCCGAATTGTACGTATACCGGCTAGCATGCAGCCTTTCGGAAAACATTAAACGCGACCAGGAGCGGGACGATGAGCTGACCGTCGGAAAGAAGGTTGAGGAGGTATATGAATCGTTCGTGAGGCTCGATCCATCGGAGGAAGTCGGGTGCGTGGTGGAAACTACCGAGTTGTCTCCCGAGGAGACTGTACAGAATATCGAGCAGCTACTCGAGAAACAAGTGGGAAAAGTCGATTGACTTCCCGAACCGGGGATCCGGAATCTTAAGGGAATATGCCGTCATTGGCGGCGGTTTTCACGCGCAGGTGTGAACCGGTACAACGTCATTCCGCCGCAGTCAGACTCTCACCGTCGGCTCTTGAATGCGGATCCGGATCGAAGGTATTCAGGAGCGCCTGGATCTGCAGGATGAGTTTCTTCTTCTCGTAACGCGGGGCGAAAACGGCTCCGTCAACCATATACAGCCGCCGGGTATATTTATCGAAGAAAGTATAATTGATGAACGGACCTCCACCGCTGAAATCGCTGAATCTCCATAATCCCCTCGTTTTTATCGCATACCGGTCTTTGAAATTCACGATATCCGATTCATAATAATCCGGAGCGATCTGTACCGCCGCATCGTCTTCCATGGTTCGCATGAACTGCCGGGTAATGTTATCCCGGGTCTCGCGGACGAATGCATCGGATAAATTATCGGGAGATGCGTTATCGATCCAGTGTACGAAGATCCACCGCTCCATATCGGTGGGAGTCTGTCTGCGCAGCCAGACGAATCCGGCATCGGGATCTTCCTTCGCGAGGAAATAATCGTGCTGGATGTGCATCGACCAGTCGTATTCATTCCGGAACTTTTCGACGAGCTTGTGTTTCGCGTATCGGCGTTCGGAGGTGATCGTCTGTATCTCCCGCTGGAGAGCGAAATTGGAGAAATAGTACAGCAACCGGTCAGCCTCGACGACAATAGTCTGATGTATGTCATCAAGGGTGGGTCCGGTCAGAAACATGATGATCTGTCCTCGTGCATTCGAATTATACCGGTTGATGACGAATTCCTCCCGGTCGACGATCAGCTGCCGCACTCCTTCGCTCAGCGCGGCATTCATATATTCGGCGGTACGGCCGGTTCCGTCGAGGGGTGCAACGATGAGAATATTCTTCTGCCGTTGATAGTTCGATAACTGTTCTATCGGTTCATGGTGAAGGATGAATAGCGGTTCGGGCTGCGGTGTGATCAGCGCTTGACCGAAAGTCGATTCGAGCTCAGGCTGCAGCGCGGCAAAATCGGATGAATCCGCGAAGACGATAATCTCATAGATATCGCCCTCAGCCTGAATCTGGATGTCCTCCCAATCGAACACCTTCAGTGCGATGTAAGTTACCGCCGCAACGACGACGATGAAAATGAGGGGAGCGAACCGGTTCTGTTCGCTTTTCAATTTTCTTTTCAGGTTGAGTTCCATGGTCGAATCCCTTCGCTATTTTGGACGCAGCCGAACAACTCGCCGGGAAAGAATCGCTTAGATGCCGAATACATCGATTCCCGGCAGGAGGAGCGTGTAGCCGATCCAGAGAACCGTGGCGACGCTTACCGGGATCGCGAAATTGTCATCGATAAATCCTGATGCTGCTTCGGCGAAAGTTCCGACAAACGCCGCTGCGATTCCGATGACGTACTCGAGGGCCAGATATTCGAATTTCGGCGTAAGAGCGGTCACCAAACAGGCGAAGACAAAAAATGCCAAGCTTCCTTCGAGCGACTTGTTAAGAAATTTACGTTTTCCATACCTTCGTCCGATCAACGCCGCTGCCGAATCGCCGAACGTCAGCGTGATAAGGCCGATGACGGCAAACAGTTTAGGGAAAACAATGATGCAAAAGAGAGCGGAAATGAGTACGTATGTCGCACCGTTAAGGCGTTTCCGGTTGCTATCCCGTTCTTTTCCCCGCAGCAGAGCGCCGAAGAACCGGTAGAAGAGCTTCGCGGTCGGTTGATGATAGAATCGTAAAATATCGACTGCGACGAAACCAAATGTGAGGGGAATCATGATCGCCAACGCGGTCGATTTCGGTACAAAATAATAAATGACCGGAATAGCCAGGTTCGTGAAGTGAAACGCCTTCCGCCATACCTCGTCCCTGTACGGCGGATTGTGTACATCCTGCATATTTATTTCCTGGTTTCCCGTGTCCGGCTCCGTTTTTCTCCGGTATCCCCGTCGCCGATTCCGGATTCTGCAGCATCCTCTGTCTTCGTTTTCGCGCTCTCTCCGTCTTCCTCTCCGCTTTCACCCCCTGCTTGTGCCGTTTGTTTTGTATGCTTGCGAAGTTTATCCACCGCTTCTTCTAGGGACTTCTGGTCGTACTCCTCGCCGTTTTTCTGTTCTTCTATCGGCGGAAGGATTTCACCGCGAAGGATCGTATCGATCTCTGCGCCGTCGAGTATCTCGCGTTCGAGGAGCACTTTAGACAACCGGTGCAGGCTTTCGAGATTCTCCTCCAGGATGCTGATCGCATGTTTCTCCGCCTTCACTACGATCGCTTTGATCTCCTTATCGATTTCGATCGCGGTCTGTTCGCTGAAATCCCTCCTGCGGGTCATCTCCCGGCCGAGGAATATTTCTTCGTCCTTCGCGCCGTAACTGAGCGGTCCGAGATTATCGCTCATTCCCCATTCGCATACCATCTTTCTCGCCAGAGCAGTCGCCCGCTCGATGTCGTTCGATGCCCCGGTCGTAAGCCGGTTGAAGACGAGCTTTTCGGCCGCTCGACCCCCGAGGGCATAGGTGATCATCGCTTCGAGATATTCGCGGGGATAGGTATGTTTCTCGTCGATCGGCAGATAGGTCGTCACGCCGAGCGCCCTGCCGCGGGGGATGATCGTCACCTTATGGACGGGATCCGCCTCCGGCAGCATCTTTGCGACGAGCACATGGCCGACCTCATGATATGCCGTGGTCTTTTTCTCGTCCTCGGTGATGATGAGGCTTTTCCGTTCAGTACCCATCATGACTTTGTCTTTCGCGTCTTCGAAATCCCTCATCGTGACCATGTTGCTGTTTCGCCGCGCTGCGAGGAGGGCCGCTTCATTCACCAGGTTAGCCAGATCTGCTCCGGCGAGTCCCGGCGTCCCCTTGGCGAGGGTCTCGAGATTTACATCCTCCGAGAGCGGAATATGCCGCGTATGGACTTTGAGTATTCCCTCGCGGCCTTTCACGTCGGGTCTGTCGACGACGACCTGGCGATCGAACCGTCCGGGCCGGAGCAATGCGGGATCGAGGACGTCCGGCCGGTTGGTAGCCGCGATGATGATGATGCCGAGGTTCTGCTCGAAGCCGTCCATTTCGACGAGGAGCTGGTTCAATGTCTGTTCCCGTTCGTCGTGACCGCCGCCCAATCCGGCGCCCCGCTGTCTGCCCACTGCATCGATCTCGTCGATAAACACAATGCAGGGGGCGGTCTTTTTGGCCTGCTCGAAAAGATCGCGGACGCGGCTTGCACCGACCCCGACGAACATTTCAACGAAGTCTGCTCCCGAGATGGTATAGAAGGGAACCCCCGCTTCTCCGGCTACCGCACGGGCAAGCAGGGTCTTGCCGGTACCCGGAGGACCGAGCAGAAGGACGCCTTTCGGTATCTTGCCGCCGAGCCGTTGGAATTTCCCGGGATCACGGAGGAAGTCGATGATCTCCTGCAGTTCCACTTTCGCCTCTTCCGCACCGGCGACGTCGTTAAAGGTTATCTTCGGAGCAGCTTCGTTGAGCATCTTGGCATTGCTTTTCCCGAAGGAGAAGAGACCGCGTGGTCCGCCCGCTCCTGACTGCATTCTCCGCATGATGATGATCCAGATGGCGATGAGGAGGATCCAAGGGAGAGCCGAGAGCAGCGCCGTGAGCCATGCTCTATCCTCTTTCACGATATTGAACCCGATATTCCGGTCGGTCCATTCCTTGATGACGGCTTCGCTGATATCGGTGTAGGGGAGGGTAACGACGAATTTATCGCCGTTTACTTTCACCCCGTTTACATTGGTCATCTCCTCAGTCGTGCGGAGGGTGCCATGAAAATCGAAATCGTTCGAGCCGGTTTTTTTGATGACGGCTGTTTTGATTTTGTTCTGGCGGAGGAATTCCTGATACTGATTGAAGCCGACCGTATGCCGCCCCGAATCGTCGCTACGAAAGACCGACATGACGACGAAGACCGCAACGATGATCAGAGACCAGCTGAGCACGACTCTCAGAACGCGCTTCCAGTTGAACTCCTCCGGTTCGTTCGGCTTCTTGTTGTTCCGCCCCCCCCGGTCGCCCGAATTCCTGCCGAACTTCGAACCGAAAAATTTATTAGGTCCGTTTTCTTTTTGATCTTTTTTCTGATCAGGAGTAAACCACGATCTCCACATATATATCATTTTCTCCTTTCAGTCCTCTTCCGTTATTTCCCGTCCCCGGAGGATTCGAGCGCGAAAATCGAACCCAGGTTTCTGAACTTTTGCGCGTAATCGAGTCCGTAGCCGATGACGAATTTGTTCGGTATCTCGAACCCCACGTACGTCAACGGGAAAGAGATCTTTGCCGCAGATTTTTTATACAATAATGTAACAACGCTAAAGGAACGCGGGTTCTTTTGCATGATGAGATCGCGCATGAAGGCGATCGAGAGTCCCGAATCGACCACGTCCTCAACGACAATAATATCCCTGTCTTCGACCTGACAGTTGAGCTCCTTCAGCAAGGTCACATTGCCGCTGGTGATCTTGGCGTCTCCGTAGCTGCTCAGTTTAAGAAAATCGATCTCGCAATCGATGGTGATCTCGCGGATCAGATCGGCCATAAATATGAACGATCCATTGAGAATGCCGATAAAGATAGGCACCTTACCGTCGAAATCTCTGTTGATCTGCCCGGCAATCTCCTTAATCCGGTTCCGGATCTCCTCCCGCTTTAAAAAGACTTTGAATGTTTCGTTGGCGTTGACGGTAATGGTGTCCATCGGTACTTAATATGCTGGTTTTCGAAATTCGAGCCTGTAGATCTTTGTCGTTTTTTCGCCGATGCGGAAACGATCGTCGATACGCAGGCCGCAGATCCAGACGATTTTGCCGTCGGATTCAAGAATCGGCTTCTGGTATTTTCCGGACAGCGGAATCTTCCTATCGGTCAGGAAATCGCTCACCTTCTTCTTTCTCTGCATGCCGAGCGGAACGAAAACATCGCCCGGCCTCCTCGAACGCAGCGTCAGCGGCAGCTTGATATCCTCTGCATCGATAAATTCGATCGAATTGTCGACCGAGAAAATAACACTTTCTTTGGAAGTCTCCCGTATCGAAAATATCCGGTCGTTCAGGTGGTAGTCGCGGTCCGGAACAATCTGCATACAGAATTCCTCGTCGCCGAAGGCTTTCCGGAACCTGATTACCTCCGGTTCTCTGACCGCAATGTAATCCTTGTCGATCTGAATGATCGATCCGCTCTGCATCGCGGGCAATTCGGATATCGCCTTTATCCGTTCGTAACTTGTTCCGCTCTTCGTGAGAGTTTCCGCAATTCTTTTGAGGGCGGAAAGCCGGATAGCTGGAGAGACAACCTGGAGTATCCGGAGGTTGAGCGTGTATTCGTTATCCCCGGGACTGTCCATAGCTGCGGACAGAAAACCGTCGACCTCAAGCTTGAGGTGAGCGTTGAGAATTCGTCCGAGCTCCGCCGTTCTGGTCAGCGCCGGAGTAATTTGTGCGCGCAGTTTGGATTCTATCAGCGGGAAGATTTCGTTGCGGATGATATTTCTTGAGTAATCCGATTTTCTGTTGGATGAATCTTCCCTGAAAACCAATCCTCTCGATGCAGCATATTCGAGAATCTGAGAACGCTGCACGAAGAGGAGCGGGCGGATGATATTGCCCCGCCGCACCGCGATACCCGCGAGACCTTCGAGTCCGGTACCTCTCAGGAAATTGAAGAACACCGTTTCGGCGTTATCGTCTGCGTTATGGCCGGTTGCGATCAGTTCGGAATCCGTATCGCGCCTGACCTTTTCGAAGAAATCGTATCTGAGAATGCGCGCAACTTCCTGAAGTGACCTCCCTTCGCCGGCCGACCGTTCCTTCAGATCATTCAACAGAACGGTAAATACGGGGATTCCGTGCGTTCTGCCAAGGTCTTCCACGAACCTCTGATCGGCGTCGGATTCGGCCCCCCGCAGTCCGTGATTGACGTGAGCGATCGAGATGCGGTTCTGCAGCTCTTCGCCGTACCGCCGGAGCAGATCCAGGAGCACCGTCGAGTCGACACCGCCGCTGATCGCAGCAACGATCTTTTGTCCGGGCCGGATAAGGTCTTCCTCTCCGATGAACCGCCGGAACCTGTCGTACAGTACGTAATCCGCCGGAGCGCTCATAACCTGCCGCTAAAATAGTATAATCGATTAATATAGAGAATATCGTTCTGATATTCAAGAAAACCCGCGGAACGGGCGTTCGAATCGTATCAAGATTGCAATTATGCGCCGATATGGATATATTAAGTATCTTTTCACGTTCTTTCCTTTGCCTGCAAAGGTCACAATTGTGGAGGGCACATCAATTGAAAGCTCTGGGAATTCAACTTGCAGTTGAACTCTTCGATTGTGATGAGAATCTTCTGAATGACGTCAGACTTCTCGAACAATCCCTCTTAAGCGCCGCACAAAGATCAGGTGCAACCGTAGTCGACAGCGTGTTCCACCGTTTCAATCCTCACGGAATCAGCGGAGCTGTCATCATTGCAGAATCACATATCGCAATTCATACCTGGCCGGAATACGGCTACGCCGCGCTCGACGTATTTACTTGCGGTTCGGATATCGATCCGAAAAATATCGCGGAGGCGGTCAGCGAGACCCTGAATGCCGACAGAATGCACGTTTCAAGTATACTTCGCGGCGTTACCGTGGGCGAGCAGAAACGGTCATACGCCCAGACTCCGACGTAACTGACATGCGAGGTAGTATCAGGCAAGGCAATCCGCCGGTCTTCGAAGAGACCGGGCCCGGGCATACCCGGACCGTCTATGAATTAAAACGAATCATCTACCGCGGCACAAGCCGTTATCAGAGCATCGATGTCGTCGAGACATTCGACTACGGCCGGATGCTTCTCTTAGACGGATGCGCGATGTTCTCCGAGCGGGACGAGGCAAACTATCATGAAATGATAACGCACGTGCCGCTACTCCTTCATCCGTCGCCGAGGCGCGTGCTGGTCATCGGAGGCGGCGACGGCGGTACCGTCCGCGAGATCGTCAAGCACACGGTTGTAGAAAAGGTTGATCTCGTGGAGATCGATGAACAGGTCATCAACGTCTGCAGGGAATACCTCCCCTTTGTCTCCGGTTCGCTTGACGATCCGAGAGTGACCGTTCATTACCGCGACGGTATCGAGTACGTCGCGTCGCTCGATCCCGGTTCGTATCAGATTATACTCATCGACTCGTCCGATCCGATCGGTCCCGCCGAAGGACTCTTCACCGCCGATTTCTACCGCGCCTGTTACAAAGCGCTCACACCCGACGGCATCATCGTCGCACAAGCAGAGTCACCATATGTGTACCCTGATGTGCTGAAGCAGATTGGCGAGATTTTCAATTCAATATTTACTGCGACATATCCGTATAGAGTCTCCATTCCTACCTATCCTTCAGGTCAGATTTATTTCATGCTCGGTTCGCGTCGTGTTATAAACGTGGCGCCCGGCGATAAAACATATGCGAATGAGTTTTTCAGGGAGCATAAGCTGAGGTATTTCGAAAGGTGGATGGTGGGAGACCGATAGCTGAAGATTGACGGAAGCGCTCACGCGTCGGAATACTAAAGTAATGTGATAGAGGGCGGCACATCTGCCCGAAATAAAATATAAAAAATTTTGAATGATTCAGGTCTACCAAGCCGAAATCGTTCCCGATTATATCGGGAGCAGCCTTTTTTGCCGCTCAAATTTATTAAAGATATTTATAAAAGCGGTACCCCGTACAGCGCATCGGCGTCAAGTTAACATAGTCAATATTTGTGTATAATTAAGACGATTTTTTCGTTTTTCATAGTTACAGTGATAATAAATTTGATCATCGAGAAGATTTCGCTGAGACCAATATATAATTATTGCCCATAATTGAGAATGAAAATTTTCCATCCAAGAAGAGCAAGATGCTCTTTACTCGGATTGATTCGTCGGTCTCTATTTATTTTTAGCTTTCTTCTTCGTTCGTTAGCAAGGGCAAAGTCAACGGGCGAAGCAATTAACCTTACGGTGACTTGTTCAGTTATTCCAAGTACTACCGTAGTATCAAGAGTATGCTATTTTTTTAGCCATTTTAGCAAATTTAGACGTCTCCCTGTCTCAGGATCAAAAATGGCAATATCGTGTCGGTATCGAGAAATATAGAAGGCACCTTTGATCTTTAAAATTCAAATCAACCCACTATCTCCACTTTACTATGAGACTGTACAAAATGTAGGGCGACCAGTCTGGTCGCCCTA
>CAZBUK010000101.1:0-12606 GCA_964495085.1 uncultured Ignavibacteriales bacterium | reverse complement strand
CGCCTGAACGCAAACTGTGAGCAACGCGATCAGGAGAGCCATGCAACCCGCCGCAGCAAATATCCACCAGCCGATCTCGATGCGGTAAGCGAATTCTTCGAGCCAGCGGCTCATAACGAAATAGGCTACCGGCCACGCAATGATATTCGCAATAAGGACAAGTTTGATAAAATCCCCTGTGAGCAGCGCAACGATTCCCGAAACGGATGCTCCTAATACTTTTCGTATGCCGACCTCCTTCACGCGCTGCTCCGTCGCAAATGAAGCAAGTCCGAACAAACCGAGACATGCGACGATCAGTGAAAGGATGACAAATATGAGAACTACCTTTCCGAATCTCTTCTCGGATTCATATTGACGATCCAGTCGTTCGTTCATGAACGAGTACTGCAACAATGCCCGGGGGAAATGCTTCCGCCAGGTTTGTTCGATATACGCGATCGTTTCGTCTAACCGGCGGGTTGCAAGCCGAACCGAGATCCTGGAAAACTGATGCGGCGGAATCAGACTTATCGCGACGGGTTCGATCGGATTTCCCAACGCGGAGAAATGAAAATCCTGTACAACGCCTATGACCTGTGCGTCGACTATCCCCCCGGCTTTGAACGGTTTTCCGAGCGCGTGCTCCGGATGTTCCCATCCGAGTACCCTTACTGCGGCTTCGTTCACTATATACGCGGTACCCGTGTCGGTGGGAGCAAATTGCCTCCCTGCCAACAACTTCATCTGATAGACATCGAAGTACTCAAGGCCTACCGGATGCCGATACATGCTGGTCGAAACCGCCCGGCCTTCGCCATCGACGGTCTCTATATGCGAATTTGACAGCCCCCCGACGATGAGACCCTGCGAAGTTGCCACGCCGTCGATTCCCGGAAAAGAAAGCAACTCCTCCCGGAACGGTTCAAATCCCTCGTTTATTTCCGAGAAGCCGCTTTGATTCAGAATGAGAAGCTCTTCTTTGTTGAAGCCGAGATCCTTCGAGCGGATATATTCCAATTGACTCCACACTATACCGATGCCGACCAGAAGCATTATCGAGACCGCGAATTGCGTAACGACGAGTCCTTTCCGCACATACATACCGGCCGATGAGGACTTCCAGGCCCGGACGAGGGGAATCGGATTGCAGGATGATATGAAGAGAGCGGGATATATCCCCGACAGTAATCCGGCGATCAGCGTCGCACCGATCAGGATCCCGATTGACGGAATGGAAAAAATATTTTCAAGAGGTTTGCCCGTTAATTGACCGATAGCCGGTCTGGTAAGCTCCATGAAAAGAATCGCAAGGATCAATGACAACAGTGCGGACAAAAGGGCTTCAAGGAGTATCTGTCGGATGAGATTTCCCCTTTGAGCCCCGAGAATTTTTTTTATTCCGATTTCCTTCGTCCTTCCAAGCGCACGTGCGGTGGCAAGATTCATATAATTGATGCATGCGATTACCAGAACGAGAACTCCAATCGTCGTAAAGATTAACAGTGCAGTCAAACTCCCGGTGGCCTGAATTTCGTATCGCAGGTCGGATCGCAGGTAGATTTCATTGAGCGGCTGGAGGGAGAAGGTGTAGAACATCCGCAGCTCCCGCATCTTATCGCCGAGATAGCGTTCGGCGAACTCGGGCAGTTTTACCTCGAGGGTCATCCTGTCCGCCCTATCATTCAGGAGAAGGTAGGTGTAGAACCCATTCCAGAACCATCGCCACTCCGAAGTCTTCGAAGCCGGCACTGCCGCTTCATACGTGCTGAACGAACATAGAAAATTAAATACTATATGCGAATTGCGCGGAGGGTCCGGCATTACACCCGTTACCTTATAGGGTGCGCCCTTACCGCCGGGATCAAATAGGAATATCGTGAGAGATTCTCCGATCGGATTTCGGGAGCCGAAATATTTATCCGCCATCGATTGGGTCAGAACGATACTATACGGATCTTTGAGCGCTGTTTCCATTTCCCCTTGAGTAAGGCGATAGCTGAATATGTCGAAAAAACTCTGATCGGCGAACAGAAGGGCGGTTTCGTCGAATTGCTTCTCTTCGAAACGTACGATCGCTCCGCGATTGGACAGCCTGACTGCAGTCTGTATCTCCGGATAATCCCTTACCAGAGCTTCGGCCATGGGCGGAGCGGTGACTGCCTGATCGAACGATTCGGCATCGGTAGCGACGCTACCTGCTAGCCGTACAATTCTGTCGTGATTTTCATGAAACCGGTCATAGCTGAGTTCGTAGAGAACCCAGGCGGAGATCAAACCGAAGCATGCAAGGCCTATGGCAAATCCCGCCGTATTGATTGCGGCATAGAGCTTATGACGTGCCAGATTTCGCACCGCGATTTTTACATGGTTTAACATCACAAGAATCCTCCGCGCATATTAACGGTTACATCGACGAGAAAAAAGAATTCTTTCTCTTCGCCGTACGCTTGCATACACACACATCAGATATCGTACCGGGATATTATTATTCATATCTCAATGATTCGATTGGATTCATGAGCGCGGCGCGAACCGCCTGATAGCTCACGGTTGCAAGCGCCACCAGGAGCGCTGCGATTCCGGCTATCAGAAAGATTCCGAATTCCGGCTGGATGCGATACGCATACAAATTCAGCCACATCCGCATCGCAAAGTAAGCGACGGGCGCGCTCAAAAGAAACGAGATGAGCACGAGCCTGGCGAAACCTTTGGAGAACATAAACGCGATCTGGAAGACCGATGCCCCCAGAACCTTTCGGATACCGATCTCCTTGATCCGCTGGTTTGCGGCGAACGCCGCCAAACCGAACAAACCGAGTGCGGCGATGGCCGTTGCAAGCATGGTGAACGTTTGGAACACGGTGCCGAGTCTCTCTTCGCCGGCGTACTGTGCGTAATAACTGTCGTCGACCAGAAAGTAAGTGAACGGATAGTCGGGCCGAAGGTACCGCCACTGCTCCTCCAGAAAAGCGAGCACCTCTTCCCTCATTCGACCGGCGAATCGGACCGATAAATTACCTATCCTGCCTTGATGAATCAGAAAGACTATTGGAGCGATTGCGTTATGAAGCGACTCGAAGTGGAAATCGCGGACTACCCCGATTATTTCACCGCGCCGGTTGCCGTATTCGAATTTTTTACCGATCGCATCTTCCGCCGACCGCCATCCGACCGCACGAACCGCGGCTTCGTTAAGGATGAAGGCCTGCGTCGAATCGCTTGCGAGCATGGGATCGAAATCCCGGCCCGCGGCGAATTCGACCCCGTACGCGCTTAAAAAGGAATGATCGGTATGGATGTCCGCGATCCGAAAATGTATCGGCTTGATTTCACCGTCGATCTCGGCTCTCGATCCCTGCGAATCGAGCAGACGGCCCGAGGGTACGCGGCTCGAAACCGAAGCCTCAACGATCCCCGGATGGTCCAGAAGTCTGTTCCTTATTTCATCGGACCTCTGAACGATGGCATCACTCACCGGCAGGACCGCAATGTCGTGCGTATTGAAACCGAGTTCCTTCGTCCGCATATACTCGAGCTGCCGGGATACGACTGCCATGCAGACAAACAGGGCGATCGAAATCGCGAACTGCGTTACCACCAATACGGATCGGAATGATGCGTGACCTCCCCCGGAGCCAAGCGGCCCTTTCAACACAGACACGGGCTGAAACGATGAGAGAAAAAACGCCGGATAACTCCCGGCGGCGATACCGACGAGAACGGCGAAAAAGATCAATCCGGCAAGGAGAGGCAGATTGTCCGTATACTGCATTGAGAGATCGGTTTGGAGAAAGTTATTGAACGAGGGAAGCGCGATCTCAATACACACGATAGCGAGGATAAGGGCGATAACCGTGATCAGCACCGACTCGCCGAGGAATTGTCTGACGAGCGCCGTCCTGTATGCGCCGAGAACCTTACGCAGCCCCACTTCCCGCGCTCTCGTAGCCGATCTGGCCGTAGCGAGGTTCATAAAATTAACGCATGCGATGAACAGGGTAAAGAGGGCTATGAGTATGTACACATACACGAGGGTGATGCTTCCGTTTGCCTCGATTTCGGAATCCAGATTCGAATGCAAATGAATCGAAGTGAGCGGCCAGAAGCGGAGAGCGTTCCATGCCGAAGGGGATCTGGTACTCGAGCTGCCGAGGTGCCGGTCGAGAAATTCGGGGATCTGCGTCTCTATATCCCGTATGTCCGCATGATCCGCAAGCAGTAAAAAGGTGGAGTAGTTATTGCTTCCGAAGCTTCTCATCATATTCTCCGCACCTAAGATACCTTCGATGATACTGAACGATCCGAGCAGATCGAATTTGAAATGAGAATTTACCGGCACGTCCTCGAGCAACCCCGTAACCACCATCTCGACGGGGGGATTGAATCGGGTCGTAAACCGGAGCATCTTTCCCATCGGATCCTCATCTCCGAAATACTTTCTTGCAGTTGTCCGGGTCAGGACCACGGAGTTCGAACCCGCAAGGGCCGTTTCCGGATCTCCCTGAAGCATCTTATATGAAAAGATTCTGAAGATATCCGGCTCTGCCATGAAAAATCGCTGTTCCGGAATATGCATATCACCGTAGCTGACCAGGGGGGATGGAAGCTGCATGATCCTGACCGCACGTTCGATCGTTCCTTCAAAATCGTTCTTCAGCAGGGGACCGAAGGGGGGTGCGACATGGCCGAGGTGCAGGCCGGTTGTGCCGTCTTCGTTGAACCATTCGCGGGATACGCGGTAGATCCGGTCGGCATGTTCGTGAAAGCGGTCGTAGCTGAGCTCGAACCTGACGTAGAGCATGATCAGGATAAACGCGGCCATGCCGAGTGCGAGTCCGGAGATATTGATGAATGAGTATCCTTTGAACCTGAACAGGTTCCTGACGGCTACTTTGAAGTAATTTCGGATCAAGGTTTCCTCCCTGTAGAATACATTGACCTGAATCGGGATTATTTAAATATTATTTATTCGATGTGCTGATTAGGAGCATAACCTCCGGTTGTCTGATTCATGTCCACATATCCCTGCTGTCGGGAAGCGGGAATATCAATGCGGATGCGGTCGTGCATTCTCATTCGTATTTAACCGATTCTGCCGGATTGATGCGGGCCGATTTGACCGCCTGGATGCTTACGGTGGCAAGCGCGACGAACAAGGCGAAGAATCCGGCTGTCAGAAATATACCGGCAGACAGCGGGATGCGATACGCAAAGTCGGCAAGCCAGGAGTTCATTACCCCGTAGATGATCGGCACCGCAATGAAGAACGCAACGACGATCAGGAGGGTAAATTCCTTGGTCAGTATATAGACGACATGCGCGACTGACGCGCCGAGTACTTTTCGAATGCCTATCTCCTTCGTTCGCTGCTCGGCCGCGAGCCGGATCAATCCGTAGAGACCGAGGATCGAGATGACGATGGCGAGGAGCGAGAAATTGCCGACTATCATCGCCAGTCGTTCCTCCTGATTGTATGCTTCGTCGATCTGTTCATCGAGAAATCGGTACTCAAAAACTTTTTCCGGGAAGAAATTCGTCCACATCTCTTCGATATAGTTGATGGTACCGGGAACGTTCCGCGCATCGATGCGTATCGATACCGTCGTGAAGATCTGAGGAGCGACATCCAGCAGGTACCCTTCGATGGGATACTGCAGGCTCCGGTATGGGAAATCGCGCATGACCCCGACGATAGTTCCCGACTTCCCCTCGCGGTTGACGGACTTGCCGAGCGCCTCTTGGGGATCGGCCCAGCCGAAATTCATCGCACCCGTCTCGTTGATGATGAATGCATTCTGATGATCGCTCCCGTAATCCTCGGAGAAGTCCCGTCCGGCAACCAACTCGAGCCCGAAGGTTTCTATGAAATCGTAGTCGACCGAAATTCCGGCGATAAAGATATTGTCTTCGGCGGTATAGCCTTCCGGGATAATATTCCTGATAACGGCGCCTATTCCCGGCAGGTGCGAAGCGAGCGTCATTGCCTCGATCGAGGGATTGGCCAGTAGCTCGTTTTCGAATGTCCGCAGGCGGTCGCGCAATTCCGGCGTCATTCCGCCGAATGCGTTGTTAATATTAGAACTGAACAACGGTATCACCAGTACATGCTCTTTATTGAATCCAAGCGGTTGATTTCTCCAGTACTGGAGCTGCAGGTAGACAATCATCGTTCCGGCGATGAGCGCGATCGTGGCTACGAACTGCGCGACGATGAGTACTTTCCGTATGCCGGGTGCACCAGGTACGTTTTTTTCCGTGCGTCCCCTCAGCGCCGTGATCGGCTGAAAGGAGGAGATGAAGATCGCCGGATACGCTCCGGCTAAAATACCGGTTGCGAGGAAAACCGACAGATAAACCGCAAGCAGAGAGGCGTTGCCCGTGTACGAAAAATCAATGCTCCTGTTGGTCAGGGTATTCAGGAGAGGCAGCAGGAGCTCGATGAGCGCAAGCGAGCATGCGAATGCAATGAATCCGAGTATGAGCGACTCCCCGAGAAACTGTGTGACAACCTTTCCGCGGTTGGCTCCTAGAACTTTCCGCATGCCGACTTCCTTCGCACGTTTGAGCGAGCGCGCCGTGGAGAGATTCACAAAATTAAAACAGGCGATGAGAAGCGTGATGAAGGCGATGGCGGAGAAAATGTAGATATACCTGATATTCCCGGTCGGTTCGGGATTCATGATCGTTTCCGTCCGGAGATGTATTGCGCGCAGGGGCTCGAGTGTGAATTCGATGTGGTTTTTGAACTGAGGATGGGCATGCGCATCGAGGAAGCCCTGCATTTTGCCGTCCACCGCCGCAGCAGAGTGAGCCCGGTGCAGCAGCACATACGTAAATGAATGGCTGATAACCCAGTTCTGGGGCAGATTCGTCCGGGCGAATTCGTTCTCGGTGGCGAACATGCTCTCGTACGATGCAAGCAATTCGGGTCTCATGTGCGCGGTCATCGGAAAGTCCTCGAAGACGCCGGATACCCTGAAAGGGAAATGGCCGGCAAAGACGATCATCCTGCCGAGGGCGTCGGTCGTTCCGAAGTATTTTTCCGCTATCGATTCGGTAATGACGACGGAGAAGGGTTCGCTAAGCGCATTCCCAGGGCTCCCTTGTTTAAATCCGAAAGTAAAGATATTGAAGAGAGTCGAATCGGCGAAATAGAACCGGTTTTCTTCGTAATGCCGGCGATCGGCTTCTTCGTCTCCCTCGACGGTTATGCTCGCGCTTCTCTGATACAGACGTGCGGAGGTTTCGATCTCCGGGAAATATTCGGGAAGCAGGGGGGCGACGGGAGGAGGAATACGCGCGTACTTCATTCCCGCAGCAACGAACTTCGGGGTGTATTTAATCCGGTAAATCCGGTCGGCATTCTCATGAAAAGAATCGTAGCTGAGCTCATGGCGAACGAAGAGCATGATCAGAAAACAGCAGGTCATGCCGGCGGTAAGTCCGGCGATATTGATGAATGAAAGGAGTTTGTGTTTGCGGATGTTCCGCAGAGCGACGGTCAGGTAATTTTTTAGCATGGATTTATTCTCTCGGCTATGAATGTCGCTGAGCAATTTTTATACGACTTTCTCATATCTAAAGGCCGATCATCTGAAGATCTGCTACGATTACCCTTCTTATTCATATTTTAGTGCGTCGGCAGGATTGGCCCCTGCCGCGCGTATCGCCTGGAAGCCGACGGTACTTAGCGCGACGATCGTCGCTATGCTGCCTGCAATAATAAATGTCCACCAGCCGATGTCAATTCTATAAGCAAAATTTTCCAGCCAGATATTCATCGCGTAGTACGCAGCCGGCCAGGCGATTACATTTGATATCAGAACGAGCTTTATATAATCTTTGGAGAGCAATCCGACGATGCCCATCGCAGACGATCCCAGTACTTTCCGGATGCAGATTTCCTTCATGCGCCGCCGTGTCGTGTACGACGATAACCCGAACAATCCCAGACAGCCAATCATGACCGCGAAGGCGGATGAGGCATTCAGGATCCCGCCGATTCGAACCTCCTCGCGGTAGAGAGCGTCGAATGCATGATCCAGGAAAAAATATTCGAAGGGCCGGCCGGGGACTACATTCCGCCAGAGCCCTTCCAATTCGGAGATGGTTTCGGATATCTGTGATGTGCTCAGTCGGACAACCATATTATCAAGGTAATATGACTCGGGTGAAACCGTCAGCGCAATCGGTTGAATCGCATGATACAAGGACTGAAAGTGGAAATCCTGAACGACACCGACGACCTCCCCCTGCTTCGGCTTGCCCGCGGCAACGCTCGCCATGGTCAGCGAAATGCCGATCGGATCTTCAAAGCCGAAACGCCGTGCCGCCGTCTCGTTGATGATAAACGCATGACGAGCGTCGGTCGAATACTCTATGGAGAAGTCCCTCCCCGCGACAAGCTGCATGTCCATGGTTCGCACAAAATCATGATCGACCAGTAAAGTCCTGATGTCCGTTTCAATCTCTTTTCCCTGATGAGCGGCTTTAACGGGAAATCCGTAGAAGCCGCTTTCCCAGGGGAAATTCGACAGTACCGTTACCCACGATATTCCCGGAAGTGTCAATACCGTATTCTTGAGGGTTTGAAAATTCTCCTGAACCGTATAGTCCCGCAGCGGTACCGCTATCAACTGTTCTTTTGTGAATCCGAGATTTTTCTCCCGGATGAAGGAAATTTGTGAATGAATCGCTAAGGTAGATGCGATGAGCGCGATTGATACGGCGAACTGGATGACGACAAGCGATTCGCGCAGCCTCGGAGCGTTTCCGATCGGAGAAGTCGTTCCGGTATTTCCCCGCAGTATCCGTGCAGGGCGGAAACCAGAAAGAATAAATGCCGGATACGAACCTGCGCCTATTCCCACGACAAGCGTTAAAAGTATAATAACGAATACGATCAAAGGATCGCCGAGCGCCGAAATATCGAGCTGTTTACCGGTGAGTTTGTTGAACGGAGTGAGCAGGAACTCGACCAGGATAAACGCGATCAACAGGGAAAAGTATGCGTAGATTACGGATTCGCCTAGAAATTGTCTCATCAGATCCCCTCGTCCGGCTCCGATCACCTTCCGGAGTCCGACTTCCTTCACGCGAGCGAGCGAACGGGCAGTCGATAAATTCGTAAAGTTAATCCCCGCGAGCAAAAGAATAAGGAATGCGATTCCGGCAAGCGAATAGAGATAGAGCGGGTTGACGGCGGGGACCTGTTCATTACCGAGATCCGGCGTCAGGTGTACCTCAGTGAGCGGTTGCAGCCGGTATGATCGCCAGGAAAAGCGCTCTCCGAGTCTCTTTGCGACGAATCCGTCCATGCGGGATTCCAGATCCTGCATTGATGTATTCTGAGCCAGCAAAACATATGTATAGACGGGGGGATGATACCAATGTTCGAACAGCCATGATCCCACGACCTCGCCGCCGCTCGTCAGATTTGCTACAGCATCGAAACGTATGCTCGACGTCGAAGGTATGCCTCGCAGTACTCCGGTCACTTTAAACAGATGCTTTTTTTCGATCGTCAGATATTTTCCGACGACATCTGCCGATCCGAAGTATTTTTCCGCCGTTTCCCGGGTCAGGACGATCGAGAACGGTTCGTCAAGCGCAGTCATCGGATCTCCGTACATAAACTCAAATGTAAACATACGGAAGAATGCGGAATCCGCGAAAACAAATCCATCCTCCTGAAACAAACGATCATGCTCGCTGCTCATCGAAACGCTGTACGGAACGATGCGCACTACATATTCCATTTCAGGGAACTCGGCTGCAAGGAGCGGTGCCAACGGAGTATTTGTACTGGCAAGGTGAGCAGTGCCGGTCTCTCCGGTTTCGTCGGTCAGTACCCTGTAGATCCGGTCCGCCAGAGGATTGAAACGGTCGTAGCTCGTTTCATGGAGCAGATATAACAGTATGAGCAGACAGCAGACCATTCCTGCGGCGAGGCCGGTTATGTTGATAAGGGTATACCCTTTATGACGGAGCATATTCCGCAGAGCGACGGTCAGGTAGTTTTTCAGCATGTGCTTCTCCTTGCATGGTGCAAAGCGCTTGTCGCAAGGCGCAAAGCGCATAGTTCCTGGTGCATGGCGCAAAGTCTTTAGTTGGAATGATCAGTTACTTCTCAGTGTCTTTTTAAAGCTTTAGCTATAACACCCATCTTCCTATTTAATTGTTTGTACGATATCCTTCGATCCCTTCGCGCTCTGCTCTATGCGCTGTGAGCTATGCGCTCTGCTCTAGTCCTCTGCGCCAAGCCTTCCGCTCACTCATGCCGCAAACTCTCCAACCCCCCTGAATAACGGCGGGATGTTCGCATTGAGATACTATTCGTATCTCAATGCTTCGACAGGGTTTGCCGTTGCCGCTTTTATTGCCTGAATGCTTACAGATGCAAGTGCAATCACTAAGGCAATACCGCCGGCAAGTGCAAACATCCATCCGCTCATATCAATTTTGTATGCAAAATCCTGAAGCCATGTATCCAAAAGGAAATATGCCGCGGGCCAGGCAATTAAATTGGCCAATAATATCAGGTAAATGAAATCCCTCAGCACAACGGATAGTATTCCGGAAACATTTGAACCTAATACTTTCCTTATTCCTATTTCTTTTGTTCTTTGTTCAATGCTGAATGAAACAAGTCCGAATAAACCGAGACAAGAGATAAATATTGCAAGAAATGAAAAAGCATTTAACAGCTTTCCGGTTGTCTGTTCTGTTTTATAGCGATTATGTAATGCTTCATCGAGAAATTGATATTCAAACGGAGAGTGCGGATTTTCTTCTTTCCATACTTCGTTTATAACAGAAATACTTTCAGAGATACCGGCGCCTTTAATCTTGATAAAGATACTTCCGTATAAATATGCCGTTCTGTTTATAGTATTCATAACATGATAAACCATCGGTTCTGTTTTATGATGAAGCGTACTGAAATTAGCATCTTCCATGACACCGATTATTCTACCGGTTTTATTATACAATGAAAATTGCCCGCCAACCGGAGACGCTGACCCCATTTGTTTGGCTGCTTCCCGGTTGATAATGAACGCCTCGTCTGTATCGGTTGCATATTCTTCTGAAAATATTCTTCCGTCCGCCAGTTTAATATTCATTACGTCAATAAAATCGTAATCAACCTGCGCATGTGAAATCATGGTTAAGGTATGATCGTTTTTCCCTTCATAGTTAAAGAGTCCGGTATTTCTTGGTCCTCTAAGCTGAAGCCAATCCTGCGCGGCAACGCCAAGTATGTTCGGATCCTGGAGTAGACGGTTTTTTATAGAATTATATTTTGCACCGAAATTTTCCCGCACAGGGACCATCACAATATTATCCTTATCAAAACCGAGATATTTATCAGATATAAACTTCATCTGATTATAAATTACAATTACGCCTACGATTAGACCAATGGTAAAAGAAAATTGAATTACCACAAGCGTTTTTCTTAAAGGCGAATATTTTATTTCTTTTGATACGCCTGAAATGGCTTTGGACAGGTTGGATGAAAAGGATAAGATATAAAACGCAGGGAATAACCCGGCAATAGCAGATACAAAAATGGTAAGCAGAAAAATAAACGATACATTGCTTACATCCAGCAAATGAAGCGACAGAGACTTACCGGTAAAATTATTAAACCCATTCAGAGAAAGTTCAACAAGTATAATCGAAATGAGTAAAGCAATACATGAAAAGATAACGGCTTCAACTAAGAATTGGCTGACTACATGCCCCCGGTTTGCGCCGAGTGTTTTTCTTACACTGATTTCAAATCTTCTGGTAGCTAAACGTGATGTAGAAAGGTTGATGTAATTAAAGTACGCAATGCCTAATAATAACAGCGCAATCAATGAAAATACATAAACCGTGTTTTTATTACCGAGAGCAGCCATAATTTCTATTCCGGCGAGCTCTGTCTCCGCATCAAGATGAGCATCGGTAAGCGGCTGAAAGATAATACTCCTGTTGCCGTATTTTATCTGCGGACAATCGTTCGATATCGCAACCTCTGTTGCTTTATTATTAATCGCTTCAGTTGATTCACTTGTATTCAACTGGACATACGTATTGAAATTAAAATCACCCCAGCCGGTCAACAGCAAGCGACGTGCATACATGTTCTGGAATGATAAAAGAAAATCGAATTGGATATGTGAATTATGGGGAACATTATACACAACTCCCGACACTATTATTTCAGCCCTTCCATCAAGCAGAAGCGCTTTACCGACCGGATTTTCATCCCCGAAATATTTCATTGCGATTTCTTCAGTGATAACTACATTCTGCAAATCTTTTAAAGCTGTTTCACTGTTGCCGGATTTAAACGGAAAAGTAAACATCTCAAAGAAGGTGGAATCGACAAAAATCATCCTGTTTTCATAAAACAATTTATCTTCGTATGTAACCGAAATCCTTGGAAACGGACTTGCAATCCGTGCATAGTGAACGACTTCAGGAATACCGGCTTGCAGAGCCGGTCCTAAAGGCGCCGGTGTCCCCGCCGCCTTGTCTTCGAAATTATCTTTAGAATGAATTACTCTAAAGAGTTTATCGGAATTCGTATGGAATGTATCATAACTCAATTCATCCTGCACATAGAGTAATATC
>CAZBUK010000100.1:0-13306 GCA_964495085.1 uncultured Ignavibacteriales bacterium | reverse complement strand
ATCGTCTCCACCCCACAACCCCGACGATTTCGGCTTGGTGGACCTGAATCATTCATAATTCTTTATATTTTATTTTGGCCAGATGTGTAAACGTTCAATAAAATACACCTATGTCCGCCGTTTATGCCGGTATCAGATAGGCGGCTGATCGGAACTCAAGTAATCTTCTTATGAGTACAGGCATCCAATTTCAGAGCGGTGTACGTCTAGCCTTCTTATGCATTCTGATCATGCTTTCTTCAGGATGTTCCTTCAAACCGTCCCCTATTCCCCCCGAAGATCGTTTTAAGGACGGCCGGTTTCACTTTATACGTGAGTCGCAGAAATCCACATGGATTCCCTTTCAGTTCATCAATAATGTGATAATTATCCCGATTCACATCAACGAGTCCGACTCGCTGCATGTCATTCTCGATACCGGCTTGAATACGACACTCATCTCGGAATTGTCTATCGGCGATACGATTTCTTTGAATTATGCCGGCCGTGTTGTTTTGCGGGGACTCGGCGTAGGTGAGCCGCTCGAGGCGCTCCATTCACCCGGCAACAACGTCAGAGTCGCAGGTTTATATGGGATGGAGCACACCGTTTATGTCCTCCTGCAGGATATATTCCATCTCTCGCAGAGCATGGGGCGAAGAATTCACGGGATCATCGGATACGAGCTCTTCAAAGACACAATCATCGAGATCAGATACCTGAGGCAGAATATCGTATTTCATAATCCGAAACACTATCGATATAATTACAGCGGACTTTCGAGAAGAAATGCGGCGATGTTTCCGCTCGATATCTCGAACAACAAAGCATATATTTCCGCATCCGTGGAGATAGACGATACAACCGAGACAGCTGTTCGCCTCCTGGTCGACACCGGCGCGAGTTTCGGCTTATGGCTGCATCCCGAGTCCGACCCTTCCATCCGTGTACCGGACAAATACATAGAAGCCTTTCTCGGGAAGGGGTTGAGCGGCGATATTTTCGGAAAGATCTCCAGAATAAAACGAATACGGCTGGGTCCGTTCATCTTCGACGAACCGATCGTATCGTTTCCGGATACCACGTCCGTCGGGTATGTTGCGAAACTCGAATCCCGGCATGGAAGCATCGGATCGGAGATTCTCAGGCGATTCGACGTGATCATCGATTATCCGAACCGTATGTTAACCCTTATTCCAAACAGAAACATTGATGCGCCGTTCCGGTACAATATGAGCGGCATCGAGATCAATGCACCAGTCCCGGATCTCCCTATATTCATCATCTCGCATATCCGGGAAAATTCCCCCGCGTCGGAAGCGGGGCTTGAGGTGGGGGATCAGATATACAACATTAACGGAATTCGCGCCGTCGATCTATCGTTAGCGAAGATCGTCGATCTGTTGCTCGAGAGAGACGGCCGCAGAATCGATTTGACCGTTATTCGGGACGGCGAACCAATCAATGCAACATTTCACTTACGGAAGGTGATCTGATTATGTACAGCGTGCGCAGATCGATCCGATTTTCCGATGCGGATCCGGCGGGGGTTCTTTTTTATGCAAACATATTCGCCATTTGCCATGATGTCTATGAATCGGCAGTCCGGTCGCTCGCACCGCTGGTTCCGGATATTTTCAACCATCCATCATATGCCCTGCCCATCGTACACTGCACCGCCGATTACAATAAGCCGCTGCAGCCGGGTGACGAGGTTGAAATACGCCTCTCATTCGGGAAGATCGGCGGGACTTCATTCCAAATAGAATACGATGTTCTCAACGCAGACGGCGAAACCGCAGCACGTGCCACAACGATTCACGTATGCATAGATAGGAAATTGGGAAAAAAAGTAGCGTTGCCAGATAGCTGGAAAAAGGCATTCGGCGAAATTTAAGCGGAATTACATTTCATGACGATTGCCCGCCGGTCGGGCTTTCCGGACCCCAGGTAAGGGAAACTATCCAATAAAAAATACCGGGATGGAATTTTATAGGAAGCCAGATGCTCGCGTGCATACGAATCGAGCAACTGAGTTGCTTCCTCATGAGAATACCCTGCATCATTCCGGAGCATGACAGCAGCTCCGACCGACTGTCCCCACTCCTCATCTTCCAGAGGAAATACACATACATCATCCAGCATCGGGTGATTCCGGAGAACTGTTTCCACCTCATAAGGATCTATATTCTCCCCTCCTGAAATGATCAAGTCCGTTCGACGCGAAGCGACGTGGAGTCTCCCCCCCTCATCGAGGTAGCCCAGGTCTCCCGACCTGAACGAATCGCCGGAGAAACGATTTGAATTAAGATCATCGTTATTCAGATATCCTTTCGAGACTATGGGTCCTGATATAACGATCTCACCCGAATCGCCCCGCGGTAGTGGTCTGCCGGCATTGTCCACAATTGAGATCTGAACGAACGGCAAAGGTTCTCCTCCCGCATTTTCCGGTTCCGCTCCGGGATGAGCTGTTGCCGCCTGTGAACAGGTTTCGGTCGCACCATAGGTTGGAACGGTCTTCCAACCCATACTACGCGCATCCCGGATGAGGGAGTTGTGTATCGGTCCTCCTCCGAGAAGGAGAATCCTGTGTGAACGGTTCGGCATAATCCGATTCCGCACCAGACGGGAAAGCATCGTCGGCACCAGGGAGACGATTGTCGGATCGAAATCGGAGAGAGCTGACTCGATCCCGGTAGTATCCAGCGATTCGGTTAAAGCCGCCGGGATACCGTATATCAGACAGCGTGTGAGGATCGAATATCCCCCGATGTGATACATCGGCAGGCTGAGCATCCATGAATCCTTGCCGGTAATCGAGAGCCGCAGAAATGAGCCGATGGCACTGTAAAGGAAATTACCGTACGAGAGCTCGACAGCCCTCGGCTCCCCCGACGTACCGGACGTAAACATGATCAGAGCGGTATCCGACCGCCTCTTCTTCTCTTCGGGTTGTTTTCCCGCTTCGTTTAAGCTGAGTACATTCGACAACGGTACAACTTCAGCCGTTCCGGATGAAAGTAATTTCGCTGATGATTTATCCGGCACAATGACGTGCGTGCAGCCGGAGAATCTAATCTGCGATATGAGTTCTCCGGGAGTAAGACGGATGTTTAACGGGACGGCGGTAATGCCGAATCGAAGCAGAGAGTGAAAGATAATAGCAATATCCGGAGAGGCGACGGTATAGACGGCTACGCGCGATTTCCGGGTTACTCCGAGACGGGCAAGATTTGCCGAAATTATCCCCGTGCTGATGCTGAGCTCTTTGAAACTTACTGCACCGTTCCGTGTGAGGAGTGCCGGCGCCTCCGGATTGATCCGGGCTTGAATACCGAGCCAGTCGAGATTACCCGTCATATGCTATCCGGGGATCGAATATAAAGTCACATTGATCCTGCAAACGCACACCGCCGTTCGAAAATTCGAACGGGGCATCTTCATACTGTCCGGTCATGAAGAGGAGCGGCGCCAATCCATGCGCGTATGCATCTCCTGCCGAGGCAGCGAGCATGCACACCGCCGACCATCCGACCAAACTTTCAAATACTGACGAGACTACCACGGGGATGTTGTGCTCTCCCGCCGCATAGATTATTCGCATCGATTCGACGATTCCACCGCATAGAACCGGTTTAACGATGAGGATATCTGCGATTCGTGATTCGATGAGCTTCACGGCCGCGTCAAGGGAGACCACAGATTCGTCGAGAGCGAATTTCATGTCGGTTGTTTCTCTCAACCTCTTCAACGAATCAATGTCTGCAACGGGGAACGGTTGTTCTATGTACTCGAGATTAAAATCCTCGAAAGCGCCGATCGCTTCCGTCGCGGTAGCCGTATCCCAGGTCCCGTTCACATCAATACGGATTTTCAAAGTATCGGAAAGTTTCCGTACCGATTCGAGACATTTAAGATCATCCCTGAAATCCGGCCGCCCTCCTTTCAGTTTAACGGTGGTGCATCCGCGATCAATCCAGAAGCGGGCTTCTTCGGCGGCACCGTCAGGTTCCAACAGTCCCACTAAACCGTTCACCGGTACGAATTGTGCCGGCGAGAGTTTCAGCAACCCGGGGAGTGTATGCTGTCTTCTTTTCGCAACGAGCGTGAGTGCAGCCTGCTCCGCGGCGAACCGGGCCGCGGGGCTTTGCGCCATGCCGGTGAATAACCGGTGTATCGATCTGATGGTCGCGGCATCGGTATCGAATTCCGGGAGCAATTCATCCAGGTCGTCCAGTGTTTTTCTACAAACGGCATGACTTTCAGTGCCGATTTCCGGCATCGGTGCAGCATCGCCTGAAGTCCATAATCCGGTACCATCGGATATCTTCACATAAAACCCTTCGCGGGACATGATCCGGTTTCCTGACGACCGGAAGGGCGTTGAGAGATGAATTGAATAGGGGATGATCGATTTACCGGCAAAGCTCATATCATCAGGCCGATCGAAAACAATATTCCGAAGATACCGGTTAATTTCGCGCTTTGTTCGAGAGCCAGGTTCAATTCCC
Source organism: uncultured Ignavibacteriales bacterium (assembly GCA_964495085.1). Lineage (GTDB taxonomy): Bacteria > Bacteroidota > Ignavibacteria > T3Sed10-11 > T3Sed10-11 > CAZBUK01. The sequence goes on along the minus strand of CAZBUK010000100.1, from coordinate 8,813 downwards.
TGCCCTGCAGGGTGTTCATCATCGCAATGAGGCGAACTGCAAGCGGGAAGGAGCAGAATGGCAGGAGAATCCAGGCGCTTGTACCGAGAAAAAACCAAAAGAGGATGGGTACGATGTATGCTATGATCAGGAGAGTGAAATATTGGATACGCGCGAACCTGCGTCCGAAGAGGACCACGGTGGTATGCTTGCCAGCTCTTCGATCGGTTTCGAAATCTCTATAGTTATTGACGATTAGAATATTTGTGATCAGCGCGCCGACCGGTATCGATGCCAGGAAAGAACCCCATGTTATCTGAAGCGCCTGGACATAATATGTACCCATCGTTCCGATAAATCCGAAAAAAACGAACGCCGTTATATCCCCCCATCCGTAATAGCCAAGGGGATACGGTCCTCCCGTGTAAGCAATAGCGGCCATGATAGAAAGCAATCCGATTATGAGAATGGGAATACCGCCGATATCGATGAGATAGAGACCCAGGATCAGAGTGACTCCGAATATGATACCGAGCGCTACTTTCATCTGAACGGGGGTTACGAGACCTGCTGCGACAACCCTCATCGGTCCCTTTCGATCCTTTGTATCGGCCCCCGAGAGATGATCGAACAGATCGTTCGCCATATTGGAGCCGATCTGCAGAAGGAGCGCGCAGAGCAGTGCAACGAAGGCAGGGAGCGGTCTAAACGTTCCCTGACCGACCGTGAGTCCGGTACCGACGGCGACGGGCATAAAAGCGGCTGGGAGCGTTTTGGGTCGGGCGGCAAGCAGCCACACGCGGAAGTTTGGTACGGTACTCATGTATATGGTTCGGTTTGTCGACTGAAAGAAATTTCCGGTTATAGATAACGGAAGGTAGCTTTCGGAAATAACCGGCTAGGGGCGTTTCGGAAATTTACTGAAATCGGGTTTACGTTTCTCCACATATGCATCTCTTCCCTCCTGCGCCTCTTCGCTCATGTAGTATAAGAGAGTCGCGTTTCCTGCGAGTTCCTGGATGCCCGCCTGGCCGTCCAGTTCCGCGTTGAATGCGGACTTCAGCAGACGTATCGCGAGCGGACTCTTCTCCAGGATTTCCTTTGCCCAGGCAATTCCCTCTTCTTCGAGCTGAGCTACCGGAACGACCTGATTGACCAATCCCATACGGTAGGCTTCCTGTGCGTCGTACTGTCTGCAGAGGTACCAGATTTCCCGCGCCTTTTTCTGTCCGACGATCCGGGCGAGGTAACTGGAGCCGAATCCTCCATCGAAGCTTCCCACTCGCGGACCGGTTTGTCCGAACACGGCATTGTCGGCCGCTATCGTCAGGTCGCAGACGACATGGAGAACATGTCCTCCGCCGATCGCATATCCCGCAACGAGCGCTATGACGGGTTTGGGTATGCTCCGAATCAGTTTTTGTAGATCGAGCACATTCAACCGTGGAACCCCGTCCTTCCCGATGTACCCGTCGTCTCCCCGGATGGATTGATCGCCGCCCGAACAAAACGCGTACTTACCGTCGCGTGCGGGACCTGCACCTGTCAGCAGTACCACTCCGATTTTCGAATCCTCACGCGCATCCATGAACGCATCGCACATCTGTGTCACGGTCTCGGGTCGAAAGGCATTTCGCCGCTCAGGCCGGTTGATCGTTATCTTTGCGATCCCTTCGGCCTTTTCGTAGATAATATCCGAATACTCTTTTACCTTGAGCCAAGCTATTGCCATAATTCGATTTCCTCCGGTAATCCCGAATAACCGCATGCCGGATTATTCTTGCGATTCCGACTATCCATCAGGTAACTATATTCTCAAAGAATTCGTTCACGAGTTTAATGAATTCATCCTTTTTTTCAAGGTGAACGTTGTGTCCCGCCTCGTCGACTACTGCATGCCTGCAGGTCGGCAGCTTGTTCGACATTTCGGCATTGATTGTCGTAAACTTTGTATCCAGCCCGCCGGAGATGAGAAGAACGGGAACGGAGATATATTCGAGCGATTCCCAGAGTGACGGCATAGCTCCGGTTCCGGATCCCCTCAGCGTATTTTTCAATCCGACCTTTGCGTTATTGCGTTTCCGGCTCCTGATAAGATTCTTGATGCTGTCCGGAAGCCGCTGCTGGCTGCGAAACAGAGGGAGCGACAACCAGTAATCCACGAATTCTTCGACACTGTGCTGCTCCAGGAATGAGACCAGCGCATTATCGAGTTCGACTCGTTCTTTCCGTTCCATATTGGTTTTTAACCCCGCGGTCGTGCTTTCCAGAACCAGGCCCTTCACGGTTTCGGGGAAAGCAGCCGTAAAGCTGACTGCAATTCTACCACCCATCGAGTACCCAACCAATCCTATCCTTGAATACCCCAGATGCTCGATCACCTCATTGATCTGATTTGTGATCGAAGGGACGGTATAAAAGGAAATATCTACGGGTTTATCGCTCTGGCCGTGTCCGACAAGATCGATCGCGAACGGGAATATCTTCGGAGTAAGAGATTCAAAATAGTTAATCCAGTCATCCGCACGTCCCGTAAACCCATGCAGGAAAAGTACCGGGAGCTTGTCCCCCCGGTTGCTCAGGTCGCCGATGATGTTGAGCGACAAGTTCTGTACCTTTATTCTCATAGTTCCTCGGTCCGCCATTTTGAGATTGCGGCATTTACTTCATTCCAGTATTTTTTTCTCAGGTGCATGGAGCCGACGGCATCGGTTCTGCATTCGATGACCGAAAAAGCGTTTGACTCAGATGCGGTGTGGAGTGCATTGCCGAAGCGTTCCCACGTATCGGCCAGATGATACGATCCCCCGTATGCATTAACGATCGGTCCGAAATCGAGATCGTGCGGCGTCAGAAAATATTCCCTGAATACCTCCTGATACTCCGAAATAGGCAAAATCTCGAAAATTCCCCCGCCGTTATTATTGATCAGAACGATAACGAGCGGAATCCGATACTTCCTGGCAGCGATCAGTCCGTTCAAGTCGTGATAGAATGCGAGATCTCCGGTGATCAGAATTGTAGGCCGATCGGAGCCCGTTGCGATTCCCAGTGCGGTCGAGGTAATTCCATCGATGCCGCTCGCTCCCCTGTTCGTATAGATATGAATCTTTTTCCGGGTATGGGACGCGAAATAGTCCAGATCCCGTATCGGCATACTGTTAGAAATCATGATACGGGCGTTCTCGGGGACGGCCTTCAGCACTTCACGGATGATTTTTCCCTCGAACATCGTATCCGTGCAATCTATCATTTCCGATCTGATGCGGGAGCTGAGCCGCTCAGCAGCGTCGTAGCCGTCGCGCCATTCACCGATGCGAACCGGACGATCCAATCGTTCGGATGCACTGAGCAATGCTTTGCAGAACTTGGAGGGATCGGCTGGAATTACTTTCTCAAGATATCCCGACTGATCGATCCATTTTCCCGAAGGATTTATGTGAAACCGCAGAGCATCGGTTTCCTGAAGAAACTGCTCCAGTCCTTTGGAGCTGACCGTCATGCCAAACTGGAGTATTATTTCCGGTTTATAGTGTGAACTGAAATCCTCCGATTTTAGATAGGCATCAAAATGGGTCAATATATAACTACTATCATGGTTGCCATACCTGAGCGACGAGGCTCCGTCCGCAAGAATAGGGTATCCGAGATATGCCGATAACCGGGATAGCTGTTCCGCAAAATTCTCGCCGAAATCTCCCGGACCTACTACGAACAGACCTTTTTCCTTGCTCACTAGAATCCCGGCGAGTTCCGTAACAGCTTCCGGAGAGACCTCATGATTGCGATAGGTAAACGATTCGTACCTGTGTACCCGTACCTGCTTGAGAAGTTCGGCATCGATCCGGTCGGTGAAGTTGTCCGGTTCGAACGGTTTTCGGAACGGGAAGTTCAGATGTACCGGACCGCGTACGGTTCCATTCGATTCGAGGACAGCTCTTCGGGCGAGTGTTTTGACGTGATTCAGACGGTTGCGGGTGATCTCCGGAAGTCCGACGTTGAACGACCAATTGATATGATTTGCATATATTTTATCCTGATCGATAGTCTGATTTGCGCCGCAGGCAAGCAGCTCCGGCGGACGGTCAGCCGTACACACGATCAACGGTACTTCGCCCTGATGGGCTTCGATCAGGGCAGGATAGAATTCCGCGGCGGCGGTGCCGGACGTACATACCAGCACCACCGGTGCATTGAGCTGCTTCGCAAGACCTAATGCGAAGAAGCCACCCGACCTTTCATCGATATGGACGAATCTCTTATATCCTGGGTGGTGGGCAAATGCAAAGGTGAGCGGTGTACTTCTGGAGCCGGGCGAGATACAAACATGCCGGACTCCCTGTTCGTACAGCTCGTTCACGAACAACTCCGCCCAGAGTATATTTCTGTTTATCTCAACGACTTTATTCACTTTTGGAGTAAGGATTTAATAGCCTGAAGCTTGTTTTCCGTTTCAATGTATTCTGCTTGAGGATCGGAGCCCTGCACGATTCCCGCTCCGGCAAAGGCATAGAGTTTTCCCTTCCTTATGAGCGCACTTCTGAGGGCGACGAAAAATTCACCCGACAGATCGGGCGTCAGCCAACCGAGAAATCCCGAATACAACCCTCTGTCATGCACTTCCAGTTTCCGTATCAGGTCGAGTGCCTTTATCCGTGGAACGCCTCCGACTGCCGGAGTCGGGTGGAGTTGGTCCATTATTTTGAAAATATCCTTTTTTTCTTTTATGTTACCGCGGAATTCGGTTACTAAATGCTGAATATTCGGTAGTTTTTTAATTCCCGGTGTGGTAGTACTCTCAAGATCGGTACAGTATGCCGCCAGAACTTCGTGCACATGGTCGGCGACGTAACGATGTTCGTTCGATTCTTTTCGACTCCGCAGAAGCTCATGCTCCAACTCAAGGTCTTCTTTTTGATCATTTCCTCTGCGGATTGAACCACCGACCGCATTTCCTTTGAGTACCCGGCCGCCGAGAGAGATGAACAACTCCGGCGAGGCCCCCACAAACACCGAAGATTTTCTCTTTAGAATAAAATTATAGCAATTTGAAAACTGATTTACCAGTGATTTCAGAAATGCCGCCGGCCGGATTGAAAGCATCTCCTGTAATTCGACTCTTCGCGAAAGGACAATTTTCTCCACCTCGCCCTTGCGTATATATTCCAACGATTTCTCGACCCTATCGATCCATTCCGATTTCCGATCTTCATCAGAACTTCCGTTCTGTGGAGATGTATAGATTCCACTGGATTTATCTGCTGTTATATCATTTGAATCAATGAGTTTAAGGATTTTATTAAAGCGATTAATTATATGATTCGGTCGATCGGCCGCTTGGAATTGATATGCGATTAAAGCCGTATTTTCATCTCTGCTAATGATTATTTCCGGGTATATCCATAATGCCGGGGCATAGTCATCCCATACTTCATCCGAGAACTCATCGAAAAACGATACACAGCCGTATACCCTAGGGATTTCAGGTATACCCTGATCCATTGTATGTGAGGCAAGATTACCGAACGACTCTTCTATCCAGCGACCCGATCTATCGAATCTGTCCGGGCCATGGGTGGCAATCAGATTAACCTCACCGAATCCTGCGACTATCGCACCGGTCTCCGGAAGATAGGATATGAACGATGTCGAATAAATATCGTCGATCTTGCTTAAAAGACCGTAAAAATCATGTATCTTACGGGGAAAAACAATCGAAACGGGATGGCGAACGGAAGCTGAATCAGCTCTTCCCGGAACAGACTTGAGATGGGATTTCAGCCAGGATATGAGATCTTCAGTATCAATCTCCATATACATATTCATTCATAATCGATGAAATTCGGGCTAATACTACACAATAATGTACCGGCAGGCCGGGTCAGAGTTAGTTATTCTCGAATTTTGACGAACTTTGTAAATATACTATTATTTTTGGAAGATTACCACCAAATATGTTACGGGTTGTAACATTCGCCGTTAGCGTATCGTCTTACATATGCTGGTACAATGACCTCGCGGATAAAGTATAAATACCTTGTTCACCGGCACAAGGACAGAATTTTTAGTTATGCCAGTTGGATGGTAAAAAATCGTCAGGATGCCGAGGATATAACGCAGGAAGTCCTCGTTAAAATCTGGGATCACGCGGATAGCATCAATGCGGATGCTTTGCATTCCTGGATCACGAGGACAACGCATAATCTCTGCATCGACTATCTCAGAAAGAGACAGATGCGAAATAAGTACGAACAACGGAGAGACGATGAAGCGCAGGAATTGCCGGATGAGAAAGCGCCTGAAATCTCCGAGGAAATGCATCATCGGATGGTGGACGATCACGTGCGATCGGCGATAGACAAACTTCCGGAATTGCAGCAAAAAGCGCTCATACTCTATGAAATCGAAGGATATAAATACAAAGAAATATGTACCATTCTCGACATACCGATTAATTCAGTCAAAGTAAATATATTCAGAGCACGACAGTTTCTTCAGAGCGAATTAAGACGTTACAGAGAAGAGTTATAGTTTATGGCACGATCCTGCCATCACAATAAAATGGTAATCAGTGATGCCGCATACGGCAGTGCATCTCTGCGCGAGCACGTTCATGCCCTGCTGCTCAGGCTGCGTTGCGGAAGCTGCCGGTCGGAGTATAAGTTCGCCAGGGAAACTGCAACTAACCTGCGTAGCACGCTGAAACAACCCTGTCCCCCGCTCCCGGTGCAGCAAGCTCTGCAAATTTCCTCAAACAGGAGCCGTCCATGGGATAGACCTCTCGGCATTATCCTGACCAGACCTTCTGCCGCTGTCATATCGGGTACGACTCTGGCGACGGCGGTCGTTGCCCTGTTTCTATTCTTTTCCCTCGTGAGAACGCCCGAGAACGGCGCCGGTGTCTATACCGCAGCCGACATAGAACTTGCGAGTGAACAAATCAATCGAACATTTTCTCTGGTCGTTCCTCTGGTACAGAACGCTCAGAAGGACGTACGCGATGAAATTTTCATGCACCAGGTTATTCCGCCCTTGCGCGAGAGCGTATCCGCCGCAAACGATCTATTCAGGAAAGGGATGAAACGATGAAATTCCGTTCAACGTTTCTTTTTGCATTACTCATTCTGACCGTCACCGGTGCAGACGCACAGCTTGAGCGGCAGCCGGGATATCTTCACTTTGAAGAATTTGAGCTCTTCAAAGAGTTTGAATCGTCGATGGAGTTTCACATCGGTGAATCGCTCCTCAGACTGGTCGCCAAAGCCGCCGAATATGAGGGCAGCGAGCTTGCAGCGATCCTCAGAAAATTAAAGCTGATCCGCTCGTATACGTTCGATCTTTCCGCCAGAACGCCGTCCGAAGTCGAGGGTCATACAGATCAATTCAACAGGCGACTGATGCGGGACAGATGGGAAGTCGTCTATCGGACGCGCGACAGGGATTCCGCAGCCAGCATCTATCTGAAAACCATCGATGAAAAGGTGGCGGGATTTGCCCTGCTCTCGCTCGAAAGCGAGCGCCAGATAACCGTCGTAAACATCGTCGGCGAAGTGAATCTCGATGAACTCTCTTCCCTTGCCGAACGATTCGGATTTCCCGATATAAACAATAAATAGGAGCCGATCCATGATCTCCCCGACACGTAGTTTTGCTCTCTTCACTGCCTTGCTGTTTTTTGCGGGAGGGTGTAATTCCCGGATCGATAAATTCGCAGACGTAAGGGATTATCTGTTCAACCTTACACAGAAGGAATACAAAACCGATCTGGAATTCTCTCTTAATACCAACAGCATCGGTTTTCTCAAGGGAATTGACGAGGGAATAGATATCGACGAGAACAGCCTGAAAGTAGAGGACATATCGCAAGTTGAGGTTGGCGTCTACAGCTCAGCCCGACACGGGGGTATAGAAACCAACAATCTTGCATCGCCGGACAGATTGAAATCCATTTCGCGCCGTCTCTCCCGGCACGGTTACGATTTAGTTGCGGAAAGCCGCAAGGATGGCGAAGTTACGGTTCTCGTGGTAAAAGAAGGGATAAAAGGCGCTGCGTATGTTGTACACGTGGCGGATGAGAGACTCGTTCTCGTCAAAGTACACGCACATATAACGAAATCCTAATCCCCAAGATCGTTGAACGGATCGGGGAGAATCAGGAAACCGCTTCTCCTGTAGAGTTTGTCTTCACCGAGTTCGTACGCCAGAAATTCTTCATCGACGAGGGGGAAATGTGTTTCGAAGCCGTACTCCTCACGCGCCGGAAGAAATCCGGAACGTCGGAAAACTTCCCCGTTGTCCGTCGTGATGATTCCGCAGTACCCGGTTCCCGCCGATCCTTGTACGATATACTCGATCATCGAATCATAAACCGATGCTCGATCCGGGATACGCGCCGCAAGCAGCGGTCTTACCGTCAACACCGGAATAATCTCATTCGCAGTTCTTATGCCGGCTTCAGATGTTATCGCGAATCCGACAGGTGTTTGATCCCGAAAAACAACGGGAGAGAGAGTCGGCACGTATGCAGGCGATTCCCGGATTTTCGAAACGAACTGCTCGATTTCCGGACCTTCTTTTTCATCGGCAATAAAGGTATCGATGATACTGCGCTTGTCGGGAGTATATGTAGATATATGTAGCATCACGTCGTCGAACCCGTCGCCGGCGCGGACTACCTGCGAGTATGGCACATGAGTTCGGTGAAAATCGAGTTAGTAGGAAGTGAAGAGATAATGATCTCCACTCAATTGAGAATTACATATTCGCATCACACCTGTCGAAAATAAAATATAAAGAATTTTGAATGATTCAGGTCCACCAAGCCGAAATCGTCG
>CAZBUK010000099.1:0-13418 GCA_964495085.1 uncultured Ignavibacteriales bacterium | reverse complement strand
TAACACTAATTCAAATATATCTGAATATATGCATGCGATTACTCTAATTTCATAAGCTTCTGAAGTAATAAATCATACTGGACCCATAGTTTGTGTATCATAAAGTTATACCTTTTCCAATGCAATATTCCACTATGTTCACTTCGTCAATAATTATCTTGGACACCAATGACTGAACATGAAAAATGAATACGAGAATATTAGGTAAGACAGGATTTGATGTATCAGAAATATCCCTCGGGACATGGCAGGTAGGCGGTGTCTGGGGAAGCCCTTTCGATCATTCGCGCGCAGGAAAAATCCTCCGAAAAGCCATCGACTCGGGGATAAACTTCATCGACACAGCCGATGTCTATTCCGGCGGTGAAAGCGAAAAAGCCGTCGGTAATATCCTGAAAGAATCTGATACACGGATCTACGTCGCAACCAAATGCGGTAGAAAAATATCTCCCCACGTCGGCAAAGGCTATACGCCGGAGGCGCTGAGAAAATACGTCGAGCAATCCCTTAAACGAATGCAGCTCGAATGCATCGATCTCATCCAGTTGCATTGTCCTCCGACCGCCGTCTATTATCGTCCCGAAATTTTCGGTTCTTTCGATGACCTGAAGCGGGAGGGCAAAATACGCTGGCTGGGAGTCAGTGTAGAGAAGATCGAGGAGGGGATAAAAGCGATGGAATACGACAACGTCGCGTCGATTCAGGTGATTTACAACATGTTCCGCCAGCGGCCCGTAGAGCGCCTCTTTCCGATGGCAAAGGAAAAGAACGTCGGGATCATCGTCAGGGTGCCGCTCGCAAGCGGACTCCTCACCGGGAAATTTTCCGCATCCACGCACTTCGGCGAGAACGATCATCGGTATAATAACAGAAACGGGGAAATGTTCGATAAGGGAGAGACCTTTTCAGGGATACCTTACGAAACGGGACTTGATGCCGTCGAGCGGTTGAAGTCCATCTTTCCCGGAAATACACGGCTGGCTCACGTCGCGCTGACCTGGATCCTGATGCGCGAGGAAGTGAGCTGTATCATTCCCGGGGCTTCGAGCGTCGAACAGGTCGCATCGAATGCCGGAGCGCGGGATGTCGGACTCATCACCCATGAGAAGCTTGTCAGAATTCAACAGATATACGAGAATCTGATTAAACCATACGTTCATCAACAATGGTAAGCCTATGAACCCGTTCAACAATGTATGCTTCATCGGAGCTGCCCTTGCCCTTTGTCTACTCATTCTCTCGAATCCTCTGCATCTTCATGGATCGACGGGGAGCCCGGGGAACGGCGATCCGATCTTTCACTGGTTTTTATACGAGGGAAACGATCCCGTCTTCGACGAATTTGTCCCCGGGGAAAACGAATATCAGAACCCGATTGTCGCTGGGTTTTATCCCGACCCGAGCATCGTGCGTGCAGGGGACGATTATTACCTGGTACATTCTTCGTTCTCCTTTTACCCCGGAATACCGATCTTTCACAGCAAAGATCTGGTTAACTGGACGCAGATCGGCCACGTTCTCGATCGACCTTCGCAACTGAATTTCGAGGGATTGGAAATATCCCACGGCCTGTTCGCGCCGGCGATTAATTATCACGACGGCGTCTTCTATCTCCTCTGTACCATTGTCTATGGCGGCGGGAATTTTCTGGTTACGGCAACCGACCCGAAGGGACCCTGGTCCGATCCGATCTGGCTGCCCGAAGCGGACGGCATAGACCCTTCGATATTTTTCGATGACGACGGAAAAGTATATATTCTCCATAACGGCCCGCCTCCCGGCGGCGTGTCATTGTACGACGGGCACAGATCGATATGGATGTGGGAGTACGATCCCGAAACGAAACGTTTGCTGGGAACAGAGACGATTATCGTCGACGGAGGAGTCGACATAACCAAACACCCGGTATGGATAGAGGCGCCGCACCTCATCAAAGTGGACGGCCGCTATATTCTCATTGCGGCGGAGGGCGGGACCGGTCCTGATCATTCGCAGGTAGTATTTCAAGCCGAAGCCCCGTTCGGTCCGTACATTCCATACGAGCATAATCCCATTTTGACTCAGCGTCACCTCGATCCGGCCCGACAGTATCCCGTCGGATATACGGGACATGCACATTTCGTCGAATTACCGAACGGAACGTGGTGGGCGGTGTTTCTCGGCGTCAGACCCTATGAGGGAGAACATTTCAACACCGGCAGGGAAACGTTTCTGCTTCCGGTTCGCTGGGTCGACGGCTGGCCCGTTATTCTGGAAGGGGAAGCGCAGGTTCCATATGTACATCCTAGACCCGATCTCCCCGCCCAACCCCGGCCCGCAGTACCGGTGACGGGTAATTTTAGTCTGCTGGAGGAGTTTGAGAGCGAAGAGCTTGCGCCGTACTGGACATTCATCCGCACGCCGCGGGAACGCTGGTACGATCTGAGTTCGTCGCCCGGCGGTCTGCTCATCCGGGCCAGACCGCATCATATCGGAGGACGTATGCAGCCCTCTTTCATCGGGAGGCGGCAGCAGCATGCGCACGCAACGGTCTCCGCGATGATGAACTACATGCCGCAGGAAACCGGTGATGCTGCCGGACTCGTTGCTTTTCAAAACGATGATTTTTATTTCTTCCTCGGAGTAACGATGAACGGGAACGGAGAGACGGTGATTCAGGTGGAAAAAAAGGCCGGCAGCCGGACCGACGGAAAACCGGTCATACTTGCGGCGGAAGCTATCGGAATAAATCCGGATATACCCGTATATCTGAAGATCCGGGCGAGAGGAAAGTACTACGATTTTTTATATAAATATGAATCCGAAATCTGGAAACCACTCGTAGAGGATGCCGACGGCACGATCTTAAGTACGCATGTCGCCGGCGGATTCGTGGGCGCGATGATCGGTATGTATGCATTTGCCGAAAATTAGGCGGTGAGCGACAAGTGTTCTACAGTCCGGCTAATATATAAACAGTAAATGACGGAGATAGTCATGAGAGCACTCAATTATATCTTAGCGCCGGTTGTGGTTCTGATATGCTTAGCGATCGGAACGGCGTTCGGCCAGACGGTAGAAAGCTTCGACGATCATACGACGCTCAATAGTTGGCAAAACGGCGGCAGTAGTGCAACTCTTGCAACCTCCGATGATTTTGTCGAAGGAACCGGCTCACTCGATTGGACATACCAAATCGTCTCGGGAGAATCATGGGGCGGGAGCTATGATATACAGATTAATCCATTGGGCGATTACCATGACGACCTTTCCGCACACGAGGGCTTGAGTCTGTATTATAAGGCGCTTGATGTAGCCGACCCGGAAGGCATCGCCGGTTTTACCGTGAAGCTCTTCATAGAGAGTTCCGGCGGTACCGAACAGTGGCAATTTACGATCCCCGGGTTGCTCGCGGATACGACCGGTGAGTGGAAGCAGATTCTGCTTCCGTTCGCAGCTTTTGCTATACCGGAATGGGAATTGGACGTCTACGATTCCGTACTATATCCCGATAAAATTACCGAAATCCAGATGCAGATAATTATCGGGAGCGAAGCCGATACGACACGGGGAAGAATATTGCTCGATGATCTCGCAGGCTACGGCGAGGAGGACGAAGAAGATCCCGATCCGCCGGTATCATACGGACCGGCCAACGTCAACGGCAGTTTCGAGAAAACGGAGCCCGGTCCCGTCGACGATCTGGTCAACGGAATCGAAGGATGGGTGATTGAAGTAGGAGATGGTGCGGCAGCCGATTTTGAGATAGTGACCGATCCCGTTCAACATGGAAATAATGCATTGAGAGCTGTGGTGAATACTCTCGGACCGAATGCCTGGTCCATTCAGGTTATCGCCGAAAGTGTGCTGGTGGTGCCCGGAAAAACATATCTCTATTCGATCTGGGCGCAAGCCCAGAATCCCGGGGCCGCGCTCCACTTCACCGTAGGCAATTATAGCTTCAACGAGTTTCCGGGCGGCCGCATACATAACGCAAGTATCCCCGCGGGAACGTGGCAGGAATTCACCATGGAGTTCGAGGTGAACGATACGTCGACCTATATCCGTGCGCCGATTCATTTCAATATCTCGGGTAATACGGGCAATGCGATATACATCGATAACCTTCGGATAATCGATCCGGACAATCTCGAGATCCTCGCAATGCCGATAATCGTAGAAGCCGAGTCGGGCGAGGTCGGTAGTGAATTCAGCGTCCTTGAAGACAGCGATATTACTTTCGTCCGGATAAATAACGATTGGTGGGATGTATCGCCGCAGCCGGGGGATGCCTGGCAGAGACCTATCAGCGAGAACCACGTCATAAAGTACGAGTTGACCTTCCCCGCCGCCGGCGAGTATAATCTGTTTGCTCGGGTGCGTGTCGGTCCCGACGGAGCAGATGACGACAGCTTCTTCTATCCCGAAGGATTCGGCGAAAAGAACTTCGAAGTGCCGGTCGATTGGCGTATCGTCAACCAGGTCGACGTCGGCGGCTTCACTGAGCCGAATGACGTAGTCCATGATCGCGGCGGTGCCGGTACCCAGGTCTGGAAATGGATAAATATTTCGACCGGGAACTTTCATAGCGAGGGAATTACCTTCACCGTTGAAGAAGATTCCCTCAGGCGGAATTTCATGATAGGCGGACGCGAAACCGGATTCGACATCGACCGGCTCGCATTCGGCCGGGCAGATCTCTACTATACGGTACAGAATCTCGACAATATGGAGCCCGGCTCAACCGATATCGACCCGATATTTATTTACGAGGGCCCGCCGCTTGCGACCGGGCATAGTAAATTTCTCGGAAATATATACAGCAATTCTCAGGTACCAGTGAATCCGCCTCTCTTCCAGAGTTATTGGAACCAGGTCACTCCCGAAAATGCGGGGAAATGGGGTAGCGTGCAGCCTAACTCGAATCCCGATCCGTCCACCTGGAGTTGGGGGGCGCTCGACAATGCATACAATCTCGCGAAGAACAACGGATGGTCCTTCCGTTTCCATGTTCTCGTGTGGGGATCGCAGCAGCCCGCATGGATTTCGGATCTGTCCGAAGAAGAACAACTCGCAGCCGTGGATAATTGGTTTCAGGCGGTCGCAGATCGATACGACGATATCGACTACCTTGAAGTTGTCAATGAAATGCTCCCCGGACGTCCCCCCGCACCGTACCGCGACGCGTTGGGCGGACAAGGCGAGACCGGTTGGGATTGGCTGATCAGGGCATTCGAAATGGCCCGGGATAAATTTCCCGCATCAACCAAACTCATGCTCAATGAATACGGAATTCTGGGAGGAGAAGCGGCTGTCAACAGCTATCTGGCGATTGTCGATCTGCTGCTCGAAAGAGATCTCATCGATGCGATCGGCCTCCAAGGCCATTATTTTACCACCCAGACCACGACCGTCTCCGCGTTGAACAACCGGCTGAATTCGCTGGCAACAAGGGGGCTCCCCATCATTGTGACGGAATTCGATGTCGCAGGACTTACCGATGAAGCGCAATTGGCGGAATACCAGCGCGTATTTCCTGTGTTGTGGGGACATCCGGCAGTCGCGGGCATTACGTTTTGGGGATGGAGGCTGGGCAGCTGGCGCCCCGAACAACAAATGCACCTGGTCAACGCCAACGGAACGGAACGCCCCGCACTTACCTGGCTGAGGGGCTATGTGCCGACGACTGTATCGGTCGACACGCCGGAGGAAATTCCGACGGAATTTTACCTCTCTTATAATTATCCGAATCCGTTTAATCCGTCCACTCAGATAGAGTTTCATATAGCCGAGGTCGCCGACGTTACCCTGAGAGTATACGACATGCTGGGAAGGCTCGTGCAAACCCTCGTTGACGAAATGAAAGCTCCCGGCCGGTACAGCGTCAATTTCACAGCGGACAATCTCTCGAGCGGCACATACTTCTACCGCCTGCAGGCGGGTTCGTCGGTCGAAGTAAAACGCATGGTTTTTCTAAAATAGATTTCCCCAATGGACAGACCGATGTTTACTATGTATCGAATGACCGGGACTGAACGGCCCGGATTTTCGGGATCTGTTTCGCTCTATCCGGAGGCCGGCCTATGAACGTTCCATTGTATTCCTTTGCTGATAAAACCGCCGTCGTGACGGGCGGTGGTACGGGTATCGGTCTGCATATCTCCGAAGCGTTCGCGGGAGCGGGAGCTCGCGTCGTCATAACGGGCCGTCGGGAGAATATCCTGCAGGAAGCTTGCCTCCGGTTGGGCAATAACGCTGCGTACATCGTCAACGATATCCGGGCGCTTGATTCGCTCCCCGGTCTCGTCGATACGATAGAAACAGAACACGGTCCCATCGATATCCTGGTTAACAACGGAGGGATCAATCTGAAGAAGCATATGATGGATACTTCCGATGAGGAATTCGGAAACATTATTCAGACGAATCTCATCGGAGTATATGCTCTTACAAGGGAAGTTGCCGGAAGGATGGCAACCCGCAAGGGAGGTAGCATCATTCTGATCGCTTCGATGGCTGCACTCTACGGACTTCCGGACGTAAGCGCCTACACCGCCTCGAAATCGGCGATACTCGGATTGACCAGATCGCTTGCCGTGGATCTCGCCAAGCTTGGAATTCGCGTGAATGCGATCTCTCCCGGATTCATCGATACACCGATGCTGCGAAATGCATTTAAAGCCGATCCGGAACGGGAGAGAAGGGTGCTTCAGCGGACGCCTCTGGGAAGACTCGGAACGGTCGAAGATGTAGCCGCCGCTGCGCTGTTTCTGGCCTCGGATCAGGCGCGATTTATCACCGGCGCCAACTTACCGGTGGACGGCGGGAATTCAATCGGTTTCTAAGATATGAAGGATAACTGTATGACGAAAAGTATTTCTCTTGCCGCGGATAGATTCCGGCAGTCGCTGCGGACGATCCTGCTGCCGGTAATCTTCCTGCTGACCGCTTCTGCGGAGGACGGTTACCGTATGTGGCTCCGGTACGACGAGATCTCGAGCCGGCAACTTCTCGAAGAATACAGAACGTCACTCAGCCGTGTAATTCTGAACGAGAGTTCTGCGACCATGACTGCGGTTAAGCGGGAGATCGAAGCGGGATTGAACGGATTACTCGCAACGAATATATCCTTCGATGCATCCTCCGCAGACGGCGGGGGAATGCTGATACTCGGTACGCCGCAGAATTCAGAGATGATCGCCGGTATGGGACTCAATGAACGGCTTTCAGCAGTCGGCAATGAGGGCTACCTGATCGAACGCACGGCCGCACAGAACGGCACGGCGGTCGTGGTCGCGGCGAACAGCGATATCGGGGTGTTGTACGGCTCTTTCCATCTGCTTCGACATTTACAAACGCACGGATCGCTGTATGACATCTCGATCCGGAGCGCCCCGAAAATACGGCACCGTGTCGTCAATCATTGGGATAACCTCAACAGACGCGTCGAGCGCGGCTATGCGGGTCTTTCGCTCTGGGAATGGGGGACGCTTCCCGCATATGAGCATCCCCGGTACACGGATTACGCGCGAATCAATGCGTCGCTCGGCATCAACGGGACGGTCATCAACAACGTCAACGCCAATCCGCTCATACTCACGGATCAGTTTCTGGAGAAGGTCGCGGTACTTGCAAATATATTCCGTCCATACGGGATGCGAGTGTATCTCTCGGTTTTCTTTCACGCGCCGGTGGTGATCGGCGGACTCGAGACCGCCGACCCGCTCGATCCGGACGTGCGTGCATGGTGGAAGAAAAAGGCGGATGAGATTTATTCCCGCATTCCGGATTTCGGCGGATTCCTGGTTAAGGCTGATTCCGAAGGTCAGCCGGGTCCGCACGGATACGGACGCGATCATGCCGACGGCGCCAATGTGCTGGCCGATGCGCTTGAACCCCATGGCGGAATCGTTATGTGGCGGGCGTTCGTCTACGATCCGCAGCAGTCGGACCGGTTCCGTGAAGGGTACGACCAGTTCGTTCCGCTCGACGGCAAGTTCCGTGATAACGTCATAATTCAGGTGAAGAACGGTCCAATCGATTTCCAGCCGCGCGAACCGTTCTCTCCGCTGTTCGGTGCGCTCCCGAATACAAATACGATGCTCGAATTGCAGATCACGCAGGAGTATTTCGGGTTTAATCTGCATCTCGCGTATATGGGACCGCTCTTCACCGAGGTTCTCCGGGCCGATACCCATGCCCGGGGCGAGGGCTCGACCGTCGCACGTGTGATCGAGGGAAATGTCTTCGATTATAATCTGACGGGCATAGCGGGCGTGATCAATCCTGGTACCGACCGGAACTGGACGGGACATCCATTCGTCCAGTCGAGCTGGTTCGCGTTCGGTCGACTTGCATGGGATCATACGTTATCGGCCGAAATAATCGCCGATGAGTGGATACGCATGACATTTACCCACGATCCGCTCTTCCTCGAACCGGTGAAGCGGCTCATGATGGATTCGAGGGAAGCAGGCGTAAATTACCGCAATCCGCTCGGACTCACGCATCTCTACGCTCAGGGCCATCATTACGGTCCCGCTCCGTGGACCAAAGATCTGCCGCGTGCCGATTGGACGGCCGTATACTATCACCGGGCAGATGCATACGGGATCGGTTTCGATCGCACCGCCACCGGATCGAATGCGATTGAGCAGTATCACGAACCGGTCGCGGAGTTATTTGCCGACCCGGATCGTATTCCCGAAGAATACCTGCTGTGGTTTCATCGCGTACCGTGGGATCGACCGATGAGGTCCGGCAGGAATTTCTGGGAGGAGTTGGTGCATAAATATTATGAAGGGGTCGAATCGGTTCGCCGGATGAAGGACACATGGGATTCCCTCGAAGGACTGATCGACCGGGAAAGGTTCGAGCACGTGAAGGCGCTGCTGAAGCTACAACTGCGCGACGCAATCAGGTGGCGCGATTCGTGCGTGCTTTACTTTCAATCATTCTCCGCCAAACCGATTCCCGACGGATATGAAAGTCCGGCGTACGATCTTAAGCACTATATAGATCTCGAGAAGATCATTTATGTTCCGGATCCCTGGTATAACTAGGAACAGAATTAGTTATAATGCAATATGTCGTTGGGAGCTTCGCCTCACTATGGTATACTCCGTCGGGAAATGTCAACCGTTTTCTCATTGATCACTCTCTAGTTCACCATGAAAAATATCGTATAGGATACATCGAACAAATGAAGGATGAAATGAATAAAACAATCAAGCTGCCGTACAAGAATTCTTCGCTCTCGCCTGAAGAGCGCACCAAGGACCTGCTTTCCCGTATGACCCTCGAGGAGAAGGCTGCGCAGATGATCGGCGTCTGGAATGAAAAAGCCGAAAAACTGGTCAACGAGAAGGGCGAGTTCGATCCCGAAAAAGCACGCGC
Source organism: uncultured Ignavibacteriales bacterium (assembly GCA_964495085.1). Taxonomy (GTDB): domain Bacteria; phylum Bacteroidota; class Ignavibacteria; order T3Sed10-11; family T3Sed10-11; genus CAZBUK01. The sequence continues at coordinate 4,043 of CAZBUK010000099.1, read as the reverse complement.
GGCATTCAAGGAGGGACATGGACTCGGCCAGGTCGGACGGCCGAACGACGCAGGGGGCGGAAGAAATGCACGGGAGATGGCCGAGCTCACGAATGCTATCCAGAAATTTTTCGTTGAAGAAAGCCGCCTTGGTATTCCGGTGATGTTCCATGAGGAATGTCTCCATGGTCTTGCCGCAGAGGGGGGGACGAGTTTCCCGCAGCCGATCGCGCTGGCGGGGAGCTTCAATCCCGAGTTGGTGGAATCGCTCTATGCTATGACCGCCGAAGAGGCGCGTCTGAGAGGAGCGCACCACGCACTCACGCCGGTCGTCGACGTAGCCCGGGATCCACGCTGGGGACGGGTCGAGGAGACATTCGGCGAAGATCCCTACCTGGCCGCCCGGATGGGAGTGGCTGCGGTTCGCGGATTCCAGGGAGATGCGACGTTTAAAAACCGCAAGCATGTCATTGCGACACTGAAGCATTTCGCCGCGCATGGCCAGCCGGAATCCGGTATGAATTGCGCCCCCGTAAACGTCTCGGAGAGAATCCTGCGCGAAACGTTTCTCTACCCGTTCAAGGAAGCGATACAGAAGGGGGGAGCTATCACGGTAATGGCCTCATACAACGAGATAGACGGCGTTCCGTCTCATGCGAATGTATGGCTGCTCCGCGATATTCTCCGCGGCGAATGGGGTTTCGAGGGTTTCGTCGTTTCGGATTATTATGCCCTGTGGGAGCTGCACTACCGTCCCGATACGCACGGCCATTTTGTCGCCGCCGATAAAAAAGAAGCGGCAGTCCTGGGAGTCCGGGCTGGCGTCAATCTGGAGCTGCCGGAACCGGATTGTTATCTGTCGCTTACGGAACTCGTCCGCGAAGGCGTGCTCGAAGAGTCGGAACTCGAAGAACTAGTCGAACCTATGCTGCTCTGGAAATTCAGAATGGGTCTGTTCGACGATCCCTATGTCGATCCGGCTGAAGCGGAGCGTAATTCGGGTACGCCGGAAAACCGCGAGCTCGCACTCCGTGCCGCACGCGAATGCATGACATTGCTGAAAAACGACGGCGATCTGCTCCCCCTTTCCGCCGATAAACTCAAGACGATCGCTGTGATCGGACCGAACGCAGACCGCAGTCTGCTCGGCGGATACAGCGGCATACCCCCGTACGATGTCTCGGTGCTCGAAGGCATCAGGGCGAAAGTCGGGGATAAATCGGAGGTGCTCTACAGCGAAGGCTGCAAGATAACGAAGGACGGAGAATGGAAAGCCGATGAAGTAGTCCCCGGTGATCCCGAGGAAGACCGCAGACTCATCGCTGAAGCAGTCGAGGTTGCCCGCAGAGCCGACGCGATTGTTTTAGCGATCGGAGGAAACGAGCAAACCTCACGTGAAGCATGGTCGCTCGTGCATATGGGGGACCGGACAAGTCTCGATATGGTGGGGAGACAGAACGATTTGGTGCAGGCGATGCTCGATACCGGGAAACCGGTTATCGTTCTTTTGTTCAACGGAAGGCCGCTCTCGAGTCGGGAAGCAGCCGAACGGGTACCGGCCGTCATCGAGTGCTGGTATCTCGGACAGGAAACCGGCCGCGCAGTCGCCGACGTGTTGTTCGGCGATTATAATCCGGGCGGTAAGCTGCCGATCACGGTGCCGCGATCCGCAGGGCATATCCCCGCCTACTACAATCATAAACCGTCCGCACGGCGCGGGTATCTCTTCGACGAGGTAACTCCGCTCTTTGCGTTCGGATTCGGTCTGAGCTACACGACGTTCACCGTGGAAAATATCCGGCTTGAGCGGGAGGAGATCGGAGCTGGGGATTCGACGAAGGTGCTCGCCGACGTAAAGAATACCGGACCATATGAAGGCACGGAGGTCGTACAGATCTACATCCGCGATCTCGTCAGCTCGGTAACGCGTCCCGTCAAAGAGCTCAAGGGATTTCGAAAAGTAATGCTGAAACCGGGAGAACGGACAACCGTGTCGCTTGATATCGATGCCGAATCGCTTTCTTTCTACGACATCAACATGGAATACCGGGTCGAACCCGGAGAGTTCGAGATAATGGTTGGAACCTCGTCGCGGGATGAGGATCTCTCGAAGATCGTACTTCGTGTTACCTGAGCAGGAATGCACGGAATACGGACAACCAATCAACGCCCCAAAGGCAGCAATAAGGACCCATTGATAGGAATAAGGTGAAATATGGAACACTCTAAAGGTTCGCCTCTCCAAACCGGCGGACACGCGGCGAGCGTGCCTCCGGAAAGGTTGTCGTTCAAGGAGAAAATCGGCTACAGTTTCGGGGATACGGCTTCAAATTTATATTTTTATACGTTCATACTATTCCTGCCGATTTTCTATACCGATGTCTTCGGCCTGCCTGCCGCGGCGATGGGAACGATGTTCCTGATAACCCGAATCTGGGACGCCGTGAACGATCCGATCATGGGCATGATAGCAGACAGGACCAATTCGCGCTGGGGCAAATTCAGACCTTACATACTGAGTCTTGCGCTTCCGCTGGCCGTGGGCGGCGTGCTCACTTTTACCACGCCGGATTTCGACGCGACCGGAAAACTGATCTACGCATACATAACTTATACACTGCTTATGATGCTGTATACGGCGGTCAACGTTCCGTATTCCGCTCTCATGGGTGTAATCACGCCGAATTCCCTGGAACGGACCGAAGTATCCACGTTCAGGTTCGTTGCGGCGTTTGTAGGTCAATTCATCGTAGGTGTATCGGCATTGTCGCTCGTTGTGTACTTCGGACGCGGCAATGAAGCAGCAGGGTGGCAGTTGACGATGGCTTGCTACGGTGTGCTCGCGGTATTGTTGCTGCTTGCGACCTTCGCCATGACGAAGGAGCGGGTCCATCCCCCGAAAGATCAGAAGAGCAAGGTGAAGGAGGATCTCAAGGATCTTTTCAGGAATAAACCATGGCTGCTCATCGCCGCCGCTACGGTCTTTCAGCTCACCTACATCGTCATGCGGGGATCCTCCACCGCATACTACTTCAGATATTACGTGCAGGATCAGGAGCTCGTGCTCTTCGGCAGCGTCATCAATCTGACTTACGAGGTGTTCACCTCTTCGTTCGTCACCCTTGCCACCGTTTCGACGCTTATCGGTGCAATACTTACCAAGTGGTTCGCGAAACGCCTCGATAAGAAAAATACGTACGCGAGCTTCCTGATAAGCAGCGCGCTCTTTGCGGGCTTTTTCTATTTCCTGCAGCCGCACAATGTCCTCCTCATCTACGGATTGAACTTATTCGTCTCATTTTTCTTCGGCTCGGTCTCCGTGCTCCAGTGGGCGATCTATACGGACACGGCGGATTACGGCGAGTGGAAGAACGGCCGGCGGGCAACCGGGCTTGTCATGGCTGCATCACTGTTTGCATTAAAACTGGGACTCACGCTCGGCGGCGCGTTCGTTGGTTGGACCCTTGCATACTACGGCTTTGTGTCTCAGGCCGCGCAGACCGATGAGACGATCATCGGCATCCGGCTCCTCATGAGCGTCTATCCCGCAATCTTCGGCATCATCGGAGGTCTTATCATGCTATTCTATCCTTTGACGAACAAAATGATGGAAAAGATAGAAGAAGACCTGACGGCGCGGCGGGCGTGAATAAACAGATAGATCGTTGCGGGTGGCAAAGTGGGGTCTATCTTACAGATAGTTCCTACTTGCGGGCGGGAAGACCCTCCCTCAGGTGGGAACCACAATGAAGGTGGACCCCACCTTCCCTACACACAAAATTTTAAACGAAAGGTAATTTAATTGAAACGGCACGAGTGTCGGAACATACTCTTCCCAATGCCCATAGCTATAGCTGCGGGCAAGAAGCCGAATAATATGTAGAGCTGATGAATCGTATTAGATAGGGTATGATGAGAAATAATTGTTTGATTTCACATCTGTCCAATATAAAATATAAAGAATTTTGAATGATTCAGGTCCACCAAGCCGAAATCGTCGGGGTTGTGGGGTGGGAAACCATCGTTGCGTTTTCCCGACCATGTCGGGATCGGCAGCCTTTTTC
>CAZBUK010000098.1:0-13674 GCA_964495085.1 uncultured Ignavibacteriales bacterium | reverse complement strand
AATAAATCATACTGGACCCATAGTTTGTGTATCATAAAGTTATACCTTTTCCAATACAATCTTCCACTATGTTCACTTCGTCTATAATTATTTTGGACACCAATGAGCCGATGTATCAGATCAAGGAGTTAATCCCAATGAATATCGGCCGGACCGAATTTTCAGAACCGATATGAAAACATACCAGACCCAATTTACCATATTCCGACTTGCCCTCGACATTGCCATTCTCGCCCTGGGTTTTTATGTCACATCGATCTTAGAGTTGAGGGAAGCCGAACAGGCGGCCGGGGATCAGTATTTTTATTTGGTTATGCTTGCGGGTCTGATCTGGTACGCATCCGGTAAAATGACCGGTTTGTACGACGAATTCAGGTCGCGGAATTTCAGCTACGAGCTGACCGTCCTGCTGAAGTCATTTTCCATCTTCATCATAGGTTTCGTGTTCGTGCTCGTATTTATCCGCGAGACGATGCTCACGAGATCCTTCGTCGTGTATTTCGGATTTATATCCCTTTTCGGACTTGGACTACAAAAGCTGATCCTTCGTCTCTACCTCGAACGGATCCGGAGGAAGGGGAAAAATATTCGAAAGGTTCTCATCATCGGGGCCGGTTATATCGGGAGGCGGTTTCGCCAGACCATCGTCAGTAATCCTCACTTCGGTTACCGGTTTATCGGATTCATCGACGATAAGCCGAGGCCGGGGCTCAACGGCGAGCTTCTCGGAGATCTCGATATGCTCGAGACGGTTTTATCGCAGCGGCAGATCGACGACGTCCTCATTTCACTTCCGAGCCATGCACATCACAGTATCGAGCAGGTGATCCGCGTCTGCGAAAACCACCCCGTCCATGTGCGCATTCTGCCCGAATATATAAGATTCCTGACATCGAAATTCAAAGTATCGATGTTCAATAATTTTCCGATCATCTCGGTGAGAAGCTACAAGATGGACGAGATGCATTGGAGATTCTTCAAACGAACATTCGATCTGATATTTACCGTTCTCCTCTTCCTGCTTCTCTTCTCCTGGCTGTGGCCCCTTGTCGCGCTTGGAATAAAAATCACTTCAAAGGGACCCGTATTCTTCAGGCAGGAGCGATGGGGCAGAACAAACCGTAAAATTATCTGTTACAAATTCCGTTCAATGGTGACCACGAGCCAGGATGTCGATGAGAGCGGGAGATATCAACAGGCGAAGAAAAACGATCCTCGGATCACAATGATAGGAAATATTCTTCGAAAGACGAACATCGACGAAATGCCTCAGTTCTGGAATGTGCTGAAAGGGGAGATGTCGGTGGTCGGGCCGCGGCCGCATCCGACGCCGCTCAATCTGGAATCGAAAGACACCATCATCCACTATATGCGGCGTCACCTCGTGAAGCCGGGAATTACCGGGTGGGCGCAGGTGAACGGATTTCGAGGAGAGACGAGAGATCCGCTCCAGATGCAGAAACGTATCGAGTACGATCTCTGGTATATCGAGAACTGGAGCTTCTTGCTCGACTTCCAGATCGTATTCATGACGGTCTTTAAAACCATAAAGGGTGATCCGATGGCGTATTGACGTTCCACCGGCGCCGGACAAACGTTGGGTGTCGGTTACCTCTCGATAAACTTGACCGCAAGCCTGCCTGTATCGTCATAGGTGAAAACCTGGCGGTTCACCTGTTCCCACAGGCCGTCGTTCCAGATGTCGAAAATGATGAGGGTGGGATTGCCCCGTCTGTTGTAGTCGTATGAGTACCTCCCCTCATTGATAAATGCTTCCGATCCGTCCCACTTCGCAAGAACCACCTCCCGAACTAAACTAATATCGTTATACCGCTGTTCTTTCCGCGAAATTGGAGAGAATTCTCCTCCGGGCAGCCGGGTTAACGTTGTTATCTCAGCGAGCCTGCCTTCTTCGTCGTACACAAATTGTTCCCGCTGACGGTCGATCCAGGTGTTTCCGTCCCAACTTCGGAAAGTAAGTTCAGTGGCATGTCCCTGGTCGTTGTACACGGTATTGTACCGCTCGATGTTCGTCCATCCTCTGCCTATCCATTCCTGAATCAGACGTTCGATCCTGTTGCCGCGAAAGTCGTAAAGATACTGGATCCTCCTGACATTCCGCCACTCATTCCGCTCCCATTCCAGAAAGACATGTTCGGTTACGAGATTTTCGGGACTGTATGAATAGAGAAATCGTTTTTCATTTTGCCATCCATCGCGATCGTTCCATATTCTCACGAGCCATTCCGTCCGGAGCCCGTTTTCATCGTATCGGTATAGGTCGCGCCGGGACGGCACCCACCTCCGTAGAATTTCCGCATACTGTTGAGATGTGACCTGCGTTCGGTTCATACTTTCGTCGTAGATGTACTCCTCCCTGAACGCATCCCGCCATCCTCCCTGCAGCCAGACCTGATAAACCTTCGCAACGGCGCTGTCCCCGGTTTCGGTATTGAACTCGTATTGATAACGCCGGCTGTTCATCCATGCGCCGGTGCCGAGCCATGCCTGGGTCAGCTCCTCGCTGAGCTGCTGCGAATCGTTGTATCTGAGAAAGGTTCGCTCGCTGTTCTGAAAAATATCTTCGGGTATGTAAATATCCTGGAGTTGCTGTCCCCGGAGCTGTAGGGAGCTCGCCGTCAATGCCATGAGGAGGCAGAATGTAAAAATAGTAGTATACGGATCGAAAGGTATATATCTATGCGCAGAGGTGTTCATGCCGAATCGTTTCCTTTAATTGTTCGTCGGTCTCTCGGGAGGCTTCGGAAAAGAATCGCCGTCATCCTTGCCTCCGAGCAGGAAGTATGCGGCCGCTCCACCGCCCGTAATCGCCGCACCGATGAGAACGTACAGCAAGCCCTTTCCCCGTTCACGCCGAACGGCGCTGACGGAGACAGTATATCGCTCGGGACCGATCTCGTCGATATAATCCCGCTCCGGATACCAGATGATTCTTTTCCGGCTACCCGCGGGAATATCCCTTCCGATGTCACCCGATACGAACCGGGGAGTGAGCGAGAATAATTTACCGCCATCTACCGATACCATTAATTCGACGTCGTATCGGGCGTTCTCTGCAAAGAAATAGAGGTCGTAGTATACGACAACCGCATCCCTTTCGAACACCACATCGATATTCCGGACGTCTTTCTCCTGGGAGACGATCGCTCCCGGACCCAGGAGGATGAAGCAGAGGCACCAGGCAGTGTATTTAAATATCCTCGATTCGCTGTAATGTCGTATCATAGTTTCGGTCCTTCCACCAGTGGCCGCCTATTTGGCGAATATCATTTTTTTCGTAGCTCTGAATTCCCCGGCCTGGATGCGATAGAAGTATATACCGCTCGGGACGGAACGTCCCGATTCATCGAGTGCATTCCACTCGATCCGGTAGAATCCTGCTCTCTGAGTTTCCCGGACCAGGCTGCGGACATGTTGTCCAAGTAAATTAAAGATATCGATGCTGACCGGAACACCATCCTGCGTCTCGGGAATGCTGTATTCAATCGTGGTAGACGGATTGAACGGATTAGGATAATTCTGAGAGAGATGATATGTCTCGGGTACCGTACGGTCGGCGATCTCGCGGATATAGTCCGCCGTTCCGATGAGCAGGGTATACGTTGCGCGTATCTCGCCGGGCGGCAGTGAGGGGACTTCGCCCGCATGCACATCGTACTGTTTTCCCGTCGAATTGTCTATTAGTAAAAGTTCATAAGCATCGAGGAGATCCGATCCTTCGAATGTCAGGCGAGAGCGGGCTTCGAGGCGCGACGTGATAATCAGCTTGACGGCTATTCCGCCTTCGTCGAGTGTTTTCTCGTCTTCGGATAATAATTTGTACTCGGTCGGAAGATCGTCGTTCTGCATCGTTATGGAGAGCTCGGAGAAGTCTCCCGGAGGCGCGTATTGGATGAGCGACGAATTACCGGCGTTCTCAATATTCCGAATGTGCACCCTGACTGGAGATGATGCAGTGTGCTCAGCTGCCAGGCGTAGTGTCAGCGTCGTTGCCGGGTAAGTTTCCCGATCGTCCGGGCTCTTGGGAAGACTGTTTCCGTTCGGATAGGAAATCCTGATCGAGGCATTTTGAGAGGGATTAAAATAATAGTATCCCTTAAAGGGTACAAGAACGGAAGATTCTGCGTACGAACCGTCGTAGTCCCAGATTGTGCCGGTGATCGAATTCGCCTGCCTCACGGCGTTCCAATCGACCGGCACGTTGAATGGATTTGAGATGATGTTCCAACCGGGATGCAGCGGTATTGAAAATGATTTATCCGACGCAAGCGGGACGCTTGCAACCTGAATATCAAAATTCAAGTCGTTTCTGCTCAGAAGCCAAAAACCCCTTCCGGGTCGGAACATGAACGCAGACGATTGGTCGTACTCCTGCAGGTAACCGGCATTCTGCCCGTTGTCGAAATATGCCGTCCAGTCCGTATTCGGCACTCCTCTCATGAACCCAGCAATCGGATGATTCATATTGCCGGGCAGTCCAACCATTCGATAGCTGCTTACGGAAGATGCGGTGCCGAATGACAAATCGAGATCGACCGGAACCGTCGCGGGGTAGATCGCGAACGGCTGACTGGATGCGGTAAGGCCCGGATCGTTGATGTCGGTGATCCGGATGACGGAGTTTAAGGAGCTGATATCGGTTACATTCCAGGAGTAACTGGCATTTACTGCGTTTGCCGAGGCGTTGATCTCTCTCCATCCCGATCCGTCGTTCGGATTAAATTCGATGCGTATCTGCGAAACGCCGGCGTATTCCCATGAGATCGATTGCTGCGTTCCTGCCTGCCATATTTCGCCGCCGGCGGGAGTTTTGAGGGAGAGCAATTTAGGCGAGGTGATGAAACTTCGGATCTCGGACCAGTTGCTCATACCGCGATAGTTTTCCGACCGGACTCTCCAAAAATACCGTGTCTGATGAATCAGGCCTCCGACAACGACCGAAGTATCCTGAATCCCTGAAGTATCAACGGCAAGGGATGCAAAATTCTGCTGGGCCGAAACCTGAATGCGATACGCGGTCGCATCCTGCCCGGGATTCCACGTCAGCGTCGGATTTACCGGAACGTTGATGGTCTCGTTGGCAGGTGTCGACAGGGCAGGTGTTTGCGGAAAGGCTATGATGGTTGTAAAGGTTTTCACCGTAGACCATTCGCTATTGCCCGCGACATTCGATGCGCGGACACGCCAGTAATGTCTGGTATTGTTATCGAGACCCGACGCACGATAGAACAATTGTGTGATATTACTTTGATTAACCACCGGATTGGTAAAAGTTCCCGCCCGGTCTATCTGTATCTGGTAAGTCTGCGCATCAGTCGATTCGCCCCAGATGAAGGTTTCATCGACGGGCACGAGGCCGGCTTCGTCGGGCGGCGAGAGCAGGTCCGGGGAACCGGGAAATGGAACGATTGTCATGAATGAGTACGGCGTCGACCAGTCGCCTGAACCGCGACTGTTCACCGCACGGACTCTCCAGTAATGCACCGTCTTGTGTTGAAGTCCGAGGATATTATAGAGCGTATCGGAGAGCGAAGATTGATTGACGACCGTTGTCGCGAAATTCTGTTGCGTAGATATCTGCAGCTCATAATGGTCTGCATCCTCCGCATGCCGCCAGATTACGATCAGATTGACCGGCTGGTTCAGAGCCTCGTCTGAGGGACTTACCAGACGGGGGACAGCGGGGAAATCGATAATGGTCGTAAAGGCACTGATCTCCGACCATTCACCCGTACCGGTTGCATTTGTTCCGTTAACCCGCCAATAGTAGAGTGTTTTATGATCCAGCTCTTCATCAGGCCGGAATGAGGTATCCGCGATATCTTCCTCGTCGATAACGATCGATGAAAATTGATTATCCGTCGCTACATGGATCCCGTATGTATCGGCTACCCTGACGGAGTTCCACCTGAATAACGGACGTGTCTCGACATCCGTTGCATCGTCAACCGGAGAAACGAGTACGGGTTGAAACGGGATCGGTAGATACGACTCGAAGAGCCCGAGGACGTAGATCTGATTGACTCCGTATACTCCCGTCGTTGTCGTGGCGGGAAATTGAGATGAATACTCCACGCGTATAAATTCGTATTCAAGCTCGTCTGTATGTGAATACGCCCGGAATGATATCTCCTCACCGATTCTGAAACCATCGATGAGCGGAGTTTGATCGTCATTACCCCAGACGGTGATCGAAAGATTTGTCCCTCCCCAAATCGCCATACCCGCGCAGAGTCCCTGGGGAGTAAATACGCCGATCTCGTCTCCGTCTGCGAGCATTACGCCGTTAATGCTGGGAATAATATTCGCCGGAATGATGACGGTGGCATTATTGCCCGTATTCGAAGTGCATTTGAAATAGGGAATTTGCGTCCGAACTACAGTATGAAGGGAGACGACCAGAATGACCGCGATAAATAGTATTCTTTGCATAATATTATCCCGGCAGGTTTCTCATTTCACCAGGATCAATTTTCTCGTTTGAGTGAATTGTTTAGCTCTCATGCGGTAGAAATATGTGCCGGCAGCATGATGGTGCATCGGCACTATAATATTATGATATCCTGCGGGTCGGTGTTCATCGAGCAGCACGGAAATTCGTTCACCGGTCGTGTTGTAGAGCTCGATCTTTACCCACCCGTCCTCCGAGAGCATAAAACCGATTATCGTGGTCGGATTAAACGGATTGGGATAATTCTGCATCAATCCATGATTGTCAGGAATTGCGCCTCGGTTCCCGGGCGCCGACACGGTGGCGTCGGTTCTCAGGGAATCGAGAAGAAATATCCCGTCGGTAGTATATATGCCGTTATTATTGGTAGGAGATTCGGGGGAAAATACAACTCTGACTTTATCGTATTCCTTGCCGGTTGTCTCTTCCCAGATTCTGAAATACAACCGCTCGCCCACGGTGATACCGTCTATCTCTTCGGTGAATGGATTGTTTTCCCAAACCGTTATCGAGATATTCTCTCCGGTCCAGATCCGTCCGCCGACGCATAGTCCGCCGCCAGTGAAGACGCCTATCTCATCGCCGGGTTGGATCGGATTGTCTTCGATGAGAGGATTAATTTCTACGGGGATTATAACTGTGGCATTATTCCCCGTTTTTTCACTAAATGTAAAGTATGTTGTCTGGGCGTGCATGCTGCCGATTGAGAGAAACAGCGCTATACACAAACTCGTATATATGATAATTGATCTCACCATCCGATACATTCCATTCCTGATAGTTATTTAACCAGTAAAAATCTTTTGGTCTGAGTGAATGAACTCGCCTGGATCCGGTAGATGTACATACCGCTTGCGAGACCGCTTCCGTTGAAGATCACCTGGTGCATCCCCGCCGGCTGATCGCCGTCGACGAGCACTGCAACCCGCTGACCGAGAACGTTAAATACCTCTAATGTAACTCTGTCGTCCTTCGGAAGTCCGTATTGAATCGTGGTCGCGGGATTGAACGGATTCGGAAAATTCTGAAGGAGCACATAAGTATCCGGAATTTCGACGATCTCGATGTCGATGTTTCCTTCCAGAACCGATTCGGAAATATAGACGAGCGAAGGCTCGTATGATTCACCCGAGAGGTAATTACGAAGCGAGAACAGACTTGCGGGATACTCCTCTCTCGTATTATGATCGTACACGATCAGCGAGAGAGACTCTCCCTCGACTGCTCCCGGCCCTTCCGGGTTCATGATTTTGTCGACTCCCCAAACAGTCACGACGGCACGTCCCTCGACGGCAAATCCGGTTCCGACAATTGTTCCGGAACCGTCGGTTACGCCGATTTCAAATCCTTCGGTCAGTTCAGGCGCATTGAGGATGAGGATCGAATTTGAACCGGTTCGCCGGGCGCCGGGTATATACCGGGGCTCAATCGGTGATCCTTCCGCAGTCTGTTTCGAAATGTGCGTAGTCGGGGCCAGCGGCTCAAGCGGAGCGCTGCCGTTCGACGGATAGGTGAGCATGGCGTCCGATGTCATGTATATCTGGTAACCTTCACCGGGAGTCATTTCCTGAATATCGTTTATCCCGAATTCGGGTATGTAGGTCAGACCGTCGTTATTTTTCACGATACGAACGCTCTCGCTTATCTCCGCAAGAGCTTCCTCGATCTCCATGGGTACATATCTGATATATGAAATCAGGTTCCATGTTTCGGTCAGATCGATCGGGTTATTTTCCGGTTCGATCACCCGGCCGGTCATGATTATAACGCGGGAACCGGATGAAAAGTAAATCTGGTACCCGTTGCGGAGATCCCAATCGCCGATATTGTTTATGCCGAAGCTCGGTATGAACGTATTGCCGTCGCCGTCTTTCACGATCGCGAGCTCTTCTCCGGCGATTGCAAAGACGTCGAACATGTTCGGCTTCACGGGATCGATATAGCTGGATATCATGCTCCACCCGAAATCGAGCGCGATTTCCTGAATGACGGCATCCATGGTTCTGAAATTCCAGATATGGGACCAGGAACTGGCGCCGCCGAGGTTGACCGCTCGTACGCGCCAGTAATATGTTGTCCCGAGATCGAGTCCGTCGATATCGTATGATGAACCTTCGATTCCGCTTACGTTGATAACGATCTGTTCCGCATCGAATTCCACGTTCGCGGATACCTCGAGATCATACGTGACTGCTCCCTGCGTTGGTTCCCAGGTAACTTCAAACGAAATTTCCATGTTCTGAGAGCCGTCTTCAGGTCCGGAGAGGGAGGGTTGCGGAGGCGGAGATGTCGAGAAATTCACATTCGATACGGGTGCGTTCAACGGATTTGACAGGACCGTCTCTGCGGGTGCGAACGTATAACCGGTCATGGCCGGACGGATGGTGACGTTGCTGACACCGAAGGGGACGCCGATGAACAGATAATCGCCGGATGAGTTGGTCTGCACTGTCTGGGAAATCCCTCCCGATGCGGTAACGTTCACCTGGGGTAGTCCATCGCTCTCGTTGGTTATCTTCCCTCCGATAGTTATCGTCACGGGGGTGGCGTTAAATGTTTCCGCCTCCAATGGCCCCGTAACGGGACCGGAGATGGAGAAATCTTCAGGTGAAAAATAATAACCCACCTGACGCGCGAAGATGCTTATATTCGTCGCTCCGTGAGCGACTCCCGAAAATGTGTAAAACCCGCCGGAATTTGTCTTGACCGTATCGGAGTGCCCGCCTATCGCTATAACATTTACGTCCGCAAATCCCGAGGAGCCCAGCATCACTCTGCCCGTTACCGTATAGGTCAGGCGGGTTGCCTGAAAATCGTTGCCGCCATTGTTCGCGACGATCGGGCCTGCAAGCATATGCGTTGCGGGAAGAAATCCGAATCCTTCCAAGCGCGGAGTCAAGGTGATATTCGTCGTTCCCCGGGGGACTCCGGTAATGCTATAGGTCCCGTTTGCGATAGTATTCACGACCTGGTTATAGCCGCCGCTTGCAGTGATCTGGACTCCCGACATGTTCGTCGAACCCTCCTGCACACGGCCGGATATAGTATATGTCGGTACCGTAGCAGTGAATGTTTGCGGTGTTAGACCCGTTCTCGATGCCTGTACCTGATAGGTACCCGCTTTATTCCCGACGGTCATTTGCGTCGACGCTCTTCCGTCGGCGCCTGTCTGTGCGCTTATTGGATTTATGGATGCCCCCGCAACCAGCGGCTGGCTGCTGATGCCAAATGTTACGATGATACCAGGAACCGGATTCTGATGCTCGTCTCTGATTTCCACGACGAACGGCTGGTCGAGAGCGGTGTTGATCGATGCCAGGTTTTGATTGTCTCCCGATATTTTAACGATCTGCGAAGGAGATCCGGGAGTGATATTAAATGCATTGCTTGTTGCCTGGTTGACCACCGGACCGGTCGCCCGCAGGGTATATCCTTCTCCGGTTCTGTTGATGCTGAGTAAACTAAACGTTGCTCTCCCGAAAAATGCGTTTAGCTGAACCTGACCCGATAGCGTCCCTCCGCCGGGATTGTTCAGGATTGAGATGGTTATCTGATTGTTATAGGTGATCGCCCGGTTGTTGAAGATATCGCGGGCTTCCACCACAACCGAGGGAGAAATCGTCGCACCCGCCGTAGAGTTCGACGGCTGGGTCAGGAAAACAAGATGAGTCGCAATACCGGGCTGCGAAGCGATGTTGACGGTATCCCAGACGGCGGAGGAGACGTCTAATTCCGCCCGGACCACTGCGGTATCTACAGTCTCGGGTGTTCTGTAGACCAGCGATGCGATACCCGAGCCGTTGGTTTTAATCTTGGTTGAACCGTTAAAGTTTCCGTCACCATTCATAATCGAGAAATCCACGTCTACGTCGGACAGCGGCGATCCATCCGGATCGGTTACCGTTGCAGTCAAGGTGGTTTCCGAATCAACCTGCGGGTTTACCGGATTTGCCGTCAGACTCAGGCGCGATCCGCTGACCTCGAACACGTTGCTTAATCCGGTTTTGCCGTTCGCCGATCCGGCGCCCGTACCCGATGAGCGGATTACCACTCCCGATTCCTGTATATTATAGACGACGCCGTTGAGTGTCATCTGGCTCTGGCCGGTCGGAAGTGTGCCGGTGGTCGTTCCCGTCAATGTACCGCTGCCTGTTTGGCGGCTCAGTGTAATCGTATTCGAACCTGAGTTGACGACTGGATTCCCGAATTGGTCGGTCAACGTTACGGTAACGGGGAAGGGCGAACCGACCAACTGCGTGCCGATCTCCGTGATGACCAATTTATCCGCAGGACCGGGGTTATTCGTCAGAGAGAAACTTGCTGTGTCGGTTCCCGATGCGTAAGCCTTGGCGGTAAAGCTTCCCATAATGGTGTTTGCCCAGAATGCGGGAGAGGAAGCTACACCGGTCCCTCCCGTCGTACCTTCACCGTTTATGTTTCCGGAGCCGCTTGCACCGAATGTTCCGCTCGAACCGGTGCCGGGAGTACGAAACGCCACCGTTACGCCGCTCACCGGATTGTCAAAGGCATCCGTTACGCGTGCCTGTAGATTCTCATACTGAGTTCCCACAGTTTTGCTCTGGGGAGTGCCCGCATGTGCGAAGATCTTGGCCGGACTCGCAGCCGTTACATTGAAGGTAACGGTATTGCTGTTTATAGCGGGTGAAGCTATTGAGGCTCTTACCGTTACAGATCCTGCTTTCTCGCCTGTTCCGGTCTGCTGTGCAACTCCGTTCGAGGCGGTAATACTTCCCAATTCCGTAACAGTGCCCGTACCCTCGGTCTGGGAAAAGGTAACTGATGCGCTACTGGTTGGCCCGCTTGTTACCGTATTTCCGCTGACATCTTTTATAGTCGCTGTGAAATTTCTGGTAAGGCCGGCGGTTAACGAGCCCGTACCGGCGACGAGCTCGATCGTCGCTGCAGCTCCATGCGTCACGGTAATCTGATTGGTGACGGCCCCGGTTAATGCCCCCGATGATGCCCGTAATGAGTATCCGGTGCCTGCTTCTGCGATGATGAGATTGTTGAAGGTCGCAACGCCCGAAGCAGCGGCAGCCTGGGTTGTTCCGGATAGCGATCCCTCCGCGGGGTTACTTTCGAGTGATGCGGTAATCTGGCTGTTGAAGGACGTTGCACGGTTATCAAATTGATCGAGTACCTCGACACCGAGTCCGAACGGAACAGCGGATGTAACGGTTGCAGGGGGCTGCTGGGTTATGGTTATTTTACTTGCCGGTGCGTGACTTATATTGAATTGATTTGTGGCAGCCGGCAGCAACGAACCGGATGTAGCCTGCAGCGTATAATTGTTACCGGTTTTATTGATCCATAAATCGTTGAATGATGCCTCGCCGCTTGAGGCGCTTTTCGCGGCAGTTCCGCCGAGCGTTGCTTCACCCGGATCATTCTGGATCGATACCGTGATCGTCCCTGAATAGGTCGCATCGATATTATCGTTCGCATCGACTGCGCGAATGATGAATGAAGCCAGCGCCTCCCCGGCAACCTGGTTCATAAGCGACCCGACGATCAGGAGCTTCGTCGCCGATCCGGCAAAGTTATTGAAGCCGGCGCTCGTCGCGGCCGTTAATGAGCCGGAGGTAACCCGGAGTGTGTAATTGTTCCCGGCAAGATCGATTTTTAAATCGTTGAATGCGACGCTGCCGGCGGTCGGATTGCGGGATACTGTTCCGGTGAGTGCGCCGCCCGACGGATTATCCTGTATCCCGACGGTGATCTGCTGATTATACGATGTCGCGATATTATCGTACTGGTCCAGCGCAACAGCCTGAACTGCCGGTGTGATAATTTCTCCCGCCTGGGTATTTGTCGGCTGAATGGTAAAGGCAAGCTTGGTCGCGGGACCGGCGCTTACCGAAAAGGAGTTACTGGTACCCGGGGACAGACCCGTGGCAGATGCCAGCAGGCTGTAAGGCGCGCCCGATTTCGTGAGAATGAGATTGCTAAATGTGGCAATACCTCCAGATGCATTCACCTGAGTCGTTCCGGTCAACGTCGCGCCGTCGGGCATGATGGTGAGCGACATGGTAACTTGTCCGCTGTAGCTTGTTACCGGATTTCCGCTGGCATCTCTTGCTTCTACGGTTACGGCAGGCGATATGGGCGAACCCGCCTGCACAGCGGAGACGTTGGCAGTGATAACCAGTTGCGATGCCGAGCCGGGAGTAATATTAAAGGCGTTGCTGATTGCCTCCGTTAGTCCGGACGCGTTCGCTTTCAGCGTATATCCGTTCCCTGCGGAGGCTATACTCAGGTTGTCGAAAGTTGCGATGCCGCCGGAGGCGGTTCGTGTTGTGACTCCGGAGAGCGTACCGCCTGACGGATTGTTATCGATGGATACGGAAATCTGGCCGCTGAATGATGTTGCCGTATTGTCGTACTGATCCCGCGCAGTCACCTGTGTGGTGAATGTAGCTCCCGCGGATGAATTCGGAGGCTGCTGCGTAAAGGCCAGCTTGGTAACGGAAGCGGAAGTGATCGTCAACGCGTTGCTTGTCGCCGGATCGAGACCCGATGAGGTTACCCGCATCGTGTAACCGACGGCAGCTTTTGTAATTTGTAAATCGTTGAACGTCGCCACTCCGCTTGACGGATTTCGTGTCAAGGTGCCGATCAGCGTCGCGCTGCCCGGATTGGCCTGGAGTGCGATTGTTACTGGCTGGTTAAAAGATGTAACCTGGTTATCGAATTGGTCGAGGGCGATCACGGTGATTGCCGGGGTCATGACCGCACCTGCCTGCGTGGTAGTCGGAGGTTGAACGCTATATGCAAGCTTCGCGGCCGGACCTGGCGTTACCGTGAAAGAATTGCTCACGCTCTGCGTGAGTGCGCCTGAATTTGCGCTGAGTCGATATCCGCCTCCCGCTTTCGGGAGAACGAGATTTGCGAAACTTGCGACGCCGTTCACGGCGTTAACCTGAGTCGTTCCGGTTAATGTGGCGCCCGAAGGACCGCTGTCGATCGCGATGGTTATCTGATTCGTGGCTGTAGTTACGAGATTGTTAGCGGCATCCCTGATTTCGACCGACACCGCCGGATTTATCGCCACACCTGCTTGAGTCGTCGAGATGGATGTAGTTATTACTAACTGGGTCGCCGTTCCCGCCGTGATGTTTATGGTGCCGGACGTTACGGAGCCGAGTCCCGACGCGCTGAATGCAAGCGTACGCCCGCCCGCG
>CAZBUK010000097.1:0-13716 GCA_964495085.1 uncultured Ignavibacteriales bacterium | reverse complement strand
TTCCTGACTATCGCATCGACCTCGTCGATCGCCGTCTGGAGGTTTTCATTGACGACCGAGAATTCATATTCTTTCCCCTTCTCGAGCTCCATCGGTACCCGGGCGATCCGCTTCCGAAGCTGGTCATCAGATTCGGTGTTTCGTCTGGTCAGCCGGCGCTGCAGTTCCTCGATGCTCGGCGGGACGATGAAGATAAGCGCCGAATCCTCGGGATATTTTCGTTTGATCGATAATCCGCCCATGACATCGACGTCGAAGATGATGACGCGCCCGCCGGCGAGCGCTCCGTCCACAACGCTCTTCAAGGTTCCGTAGTAGTTGCCGTAAATTTCCTCCCATTCGACAAGCTCGTTTCGTTCGATCGCCCCTTGAAATTCGTCCCGGGTCAGGAAATAGTAGTGTTTGCCGTGTTTCTCGTGATTTCGTTTCGGCCTCGTCGTGGCGGAGACGGAGAAATCGAATTCGGGATGCCTTGAGAGCAGCGCATGGGCAATGGTCGTTTTGCCGCACCCGCTCGGGGCGGATATGACGATAAGTTTTCCGCGTCGCGGTGTCATTCGATATTCTGCAACTGTTCCCTGATCTTTTCGACTTCTTCCTTGCCCGAAATCACCATGCGGGTAATCTCTGCGTCGCTCGCTTTGGACCCGATGGTATTAATTTCACGGAGTATCTCCTGAACGAGAAAATTCAATTTCCGTCCGCCGGGATCGGGGGACGAGACAGATTCCATGAAAAATTTCAGATGCGAACGAAGCCTGACGCACTCCTCGGTCACATCGAGTTTCTCCGAGAGAAGCACCAGTTCAAGCTCCAGCCGGTTCTCATCCACCTCGCCCGCCTGAAGAATCTGCTTCACACGGTCGCGGAGCCGTTCACGTTCCTGGGGGATCCGGTCTTTCGATTTCAGCTCGACCGCGTCTACGATCGATGCAATCCTGTCGATCCGTTCCGCCATATCGGCTCCCAGCTCCTGCCCCTCGTTCCGGCGCATCTCCTGCAGTTGTTCCAATGCTCCATTCACCGCCGCAACGACTACCTCCCACCTCTCTTCCTCTATACCCTCGTCCGTGTCCGCGTCGAAGATATCGGAAAAATTCAGAAGGTGTTCCATCTTGACCGCCTCACGGAGCTTCAGTGTGCGCCGGAGATCCGTGAGCAGCCGGTAATACGATTTCGCGGCTGCTTTATTGACCTTGATCGGAATCGCGACGCTGTCGCCGTCATCGAGCGTCACGGTAATATTTATCTTGCCGCGGGAGAGATATTTTCTGGTCAGATCTTTGAGGAGCTGTTCCCGGGTGGCGAAAATCCTCGGCATTCGGACAGATACTTCGAGAAATCGATTATTGACGCTGCGAACCTCCGCTACGACCGTAAGCGATCCGGATTTCGCTTCCCCCCGGCCATAGCCGGTCATACTTAAAATCATAGATCGGGCTTCATTTGTGATTAAGTTAGCTAATATATGAAAATTCACGTATATTATCCATAGATTTTTCGGGTGTCCGGCATCCCGGACTGCTTCGGGACGGCTCCGCGGAAGCAATAAACTTTTCCACAACTAATCCACATAACAATTCCCAAATCAGCACAGATTTTGCGGTTTTCGGGAAATGTGTGGATTTCGCAAAAAATGCTGAATAATTATTTTACGATTCGTGCAGTGAGCGGTGAGGCGGCGCCTTTGTTGATTGGCGGAGAAATTACCGAAGTTTACACCCAGGAGCGGAACCGGCTCACATTTACCGTGGAAAAAAGCAACCGCCGTCATGGCGTTCTGATTTCCTGCGAACCGCGTATGAATTATTTCTTCACCCGGGAATCGATGCACCGGGCAAAGCGGAATACCTTCGATCTCCTCAGTGAACTTCCCGGAAGAAAAATCCTGGACATCGCACTCCATCCCTCCGACCGGCAACTCTCATTCACGCTCGACGACGGAACGCTTATCCTGATGCAGCTCTTCGGTCCCCACGCGAATGTCCTGCACACATCGCGGGAAGGAAACGTCATCGACGCGTTCCTTCGTCCGCAGGAACTTCGCGGCGCCGTCGCACCCGCGCCGAAAGTACATCCGCCGCTTCCCGATAGATTCGAAGAATTTACCGCAACGGTCTTCGCCGCGGAGAATATGACCGTCGCCGATTCTATCAGGTCGAGCTATCCGGTGCTCGGAGCCGTACTCATCCGTGATCTGCTTCTCCGTGCGGGCGTCGACGGAGACATGCCCGTCACGAAAGCAGGCGAGGAAATCCGCTCGCTCGTCTGGGACGCGTATATCGAATTGCTGGATGAGCTGCACGACCCTTCCCCCAGAATTTATTTCGAGAACGACGAACCCGCCGCAGTATCGATCGTGCACCTCCGCCAGTACTTCGGCAGGCCCGAACGTCCGTTCGGTACCTGTACGGAAGCCGTCCGCGTCTTCACGAGCATGACGCTCCGGCGGAAGAACATCGACTCCCAGAAAAAGGATCTGCAGAAACGGCTCGAGACCGAGCTGCGAAAAACGGAACGTTCTCTCAGAGCGATCCGTAAAGAGATCGATGCGGACGAACGGAGCGATGAATACGAGAAGTTCGGAACGATCCTCATGGCGCATCCGGACACCCGCACGAAAGGAGTGAAGAGCATCGAACTGCCCGACATAACCCTGGATAACCGTCCTCTGCGCATCGGCGTCGATCCGTTTCTGAACGTAATTCAAAATGCGGAAAAATACTTCACGCGGGCGCGCAAAGCGAGGCAGAGCAGAACGGAATCGGTCCGGCGAGAAAAAGCGCTGCTCGAGCGGGAGGGAAACCTTCGCAAGCTGACAGACGAGCTTTCGGCGATCGACGATCAGCGGTTGTTCAATTCGTTTTTCGGAAACAACCGGAAATTATTCAGTCTCATCGGCATTCATATGAAGAAAGATACGAAGGAAGAGATACCGTTCAGGGTATTCACGGTTGCGGGGGGATTTGAAGTCTGGGCCGGAAAAAACAGCGCGAACAACGACTTGCTCACCATGAAATACGCGAAGCCGCACGATCTCTGGTTCCATGCCCGGGGAGCGGGCGGTTCGCACGTCGTCCTCAGAACCGGAGGATCCCGCACCGGGGTCCCGAAGGAAGCCGTTATGCAGACCGCGTCAATCGCAGCATACTATAGCAAGATGAAAGGATCGAAGCTGGTATCGGTGACTATGGCCGACCGCAAATACGTTCGCAAGCGTAAAGGGGATCCGCCGGGCACGGTCGTCGTCGCCCGCGAGAAAACAATCATGGCGGAACCGCGTCTTCCAGACCGGACGGAGAAGAACGATTGAGATGAGCGTAATTTTTTCGTATTATGCGAACGTATATATCAAGAATCCGGCCGATCCGTAGATGCCCCTATCTCAGAAACCGTACAGCTTCGTCATTGCGTTATTGATTTCATCGACTGTCTTACAACTGAACGGTCAGGAGAGCGGCGCTTCCGTTCTCTCCATGCAGGGGGGCAGAGCTTATTTCGAGCTCTCGACCGGACTTCAACAGTTTGAACCGCGATCGTCGCGGCAGTGGAGTTTCAGGATCGGCGGCGGAGCGGAATCGATGTTCGGCAGCTTCTACGCCGCCGCAAAATATTCCATCGCGGGCGTGAGACATGCCGGCGAGATCGATATACCGCAAACACTGGTAACCTTTTTGCGTGTCGGCGGAGGAACGGCGTTCCTGAACCGGAGCGGAAATCTGATAATTATCCCCTCGGTATCGATCGGCCATGTCAGCGACCGGATCATACCCCCTTCCGGCCGGAGTCTCTATATATTCGACGGATGGGGAGCAACGCCCGGATTAGAATGCCGGTATATTCTCAAAAACACCTTCAAGCCGGGCCGGTCGTCCCGCTCCACCTCGGATTGGATCGTTCATTTTATTCAGATTGAGTTCTATCGCGCTTTCACGATGAGAGAATATACGTCGGCGATCCTTTCATACAATTTGTATTTCGACGGGTATCAGCTCCGTATGTTCGGAGAATACAACTCGCTTCGGGAAAGTGCGCGCGGCTGGCTTGTCGGCTTTGAACTCGGTCTCGGCTGGCTTACGTTCACACAGCGGTAAACCGGACCGGACGGGTTGCCGGCATATTTAGCATTTTCGTAGATGCCTGCCGGGCCGGCTTTGACGCAGACTTCACGTAACCATTACGGAAACAAATCAATGAAAAACAAAAAATCCCCGCTCTCACTCCACATCGCAACGAAGGCAATTCACGGCCTCCATCTCGATCCGGAAAACGGTCCGGTGAGCCTGCCGATCCATCAAACCAGTACATACCGGTTTAAACATTCGAAGGAGGCGAAGAAATGGGCCGAGGGCGACACATCGATCTACGTGTATACGCGCTATCATAACCCGACCACCGACGAGGTCCAGCGTACACTCGCCCTGCTCATGGATGCGGAAGACGCGATCCTTTTCTCGAGCGGTATGGCGGCGATCTCGACTGCCGTCCTCACCCTCGTGCGTGAAGGACAGGAGATCATCAGCACCCCCGGTTTGTACGGCGGAACTTACCGATTTTTCAGGGACGAACTCCCGAAATTCGGCATCAAGGTAAAATATATTGACCCGGACAACCTTTCCGATCTCGAGAACCTCATCGACCGGAACACCGCGCTGGTCTATACAGAAACGCCGACGAATCCCACCCTGGACATCGTCGATCTGAAGCGCCTGGTCGCGCTCGTGCATCATGCCGAGGACCGACTGAACCGCCCGATCAATATTATGGTGGATAATACGTTCGCAACGGTGGTAAATCAGCAGCCGTTCAATTTCGGGGTCGACATCGTTACCGAGAGCGCGACGAAGTACATCGGCGGCCACAGCGACGTTCTGGGAGGCGTGATTGCTGCGCGAAAAAAAATTACCGAGGCGATACGGAGAACCGGGAAATCCCTCGGGGGTTCGATCGATCCCTTCGCATCGTATCTATTATACCGGAGTCTGAAGACCTTCCCCCTCAGGATAGAGCGCCAGAACGCGAACGCTCTCGAGCTCGCAAAGTACTTCGAATCGCACCCGAGAATTAAACGGGTGATCTATCCCGGACTGAAAAGCCATCCATCGCATGCCGTTGCCCGGCGGCAGATGAAAGCGTACGGCGGAATCGTTACCGTCGAGGTAAAGGGAGGTCTCGAGCGGGCGGTGCGATTCGTCGACCAGCTTCAGATCGCAGTCAATGCGATGAGCCTGGGAGGAGTCGAAACCCTCGTCAGCATTCCGCTCTACTCGTCGCATATCAACATGAACCAGGCGGAGCTTGCCCGCCACGGCGTCACGCCGGGCATGGTGCGCATCTCGACGGGTATAGAAAATATCGACGACCTGAAGGAGGACTTCAACCGCGCGCTCCGTCTGTAGATGGAAAGGGTCGCGGCCGTATTATTGCGCGGTTCCGCACGGTTTCGTATATTCAACTAAAAATTTCGAAGTGAGCCCCTAACGCCGGATACTTCATTGATCACCTTTGATATCGCCGTCATCCTGGGTATTCTTGCAGTATCGATCGTGCTGTTCCTGACCGAGAAACTGCGCGTCGACATGGTCGCAGTCCTCATCATCCTCATCCTCATCTTTACGAAAATCCTCACGCTGGAAGAAGCGTTTGCGGGCTTCAGCAATCCCATTGTCATTGCCGTCGGCTCGCTGTTCATCATCAGCGGCGGACTCTTCCAGACCGGCGTCGCAACCTGGCTCGGGAAGCACCTCACCCGGATCGGCGGGAAGACCGAGACCAAACTTATCGCGACCGTGATGATCGCCGGCGCGCTCCTCTCTTCGATCATGAATAACGTCGCAGCAACGGCTATTTTGCTGCCCGGCGTGATGGTGATCGCGCTCCGCGGCGGACTCGCCCCCTCGAGATTGCTCATCCCGCTCGCCTACGGAACCATCCTCGGCGGCATGCTGACGCTCGTCGGGACGTATCCGAATATCATCGTCAGCTCCGTTCTCAACAATGCGACCGGCGCCCATTTCGGCTTCTTCGATTTCACGCTCATCGGCATTCCGCTAACGCTCCTCGGCATCGCGTATATGGTCGTTCTGGGGAGACACGCGCTTCCCGTTAAACCGCTGGAAGAAAAAATCCGTTACTCGACCTCGCCCGAAATCCTCCCCTCGATCTACCGGCTTGAAGAGCGGCTTTTCGAGCTCCGGGTGCCGAAAGCCAGCGCCCTCGTCGGTAAAACCATTGCCGAGGGCGAGATCGGTTCGCAGTTCGGGATAAACGTCCTGGGTATCATGCGGGCCCGATTGCGCCGGCTTGCTCCGAAAAAAGACGACATCATCAAAGCGGACGACCGGCTGCTGCTGCAGGGGCGCGAGAACGACATTAAGAATCTTGTATCAAAATACGGACTGCAGATTCGGCGAAAAGGAAACGTACAGCAGCAGGATCTCCTCTCGAGTGAAATCGGCGTGGCCGAGATAACCCTCCCCCCGCGTTCCCAGTATGTCGGTAAAACGCTTGCCGATATTCTGCTCAGGGAGAAGTTCGGCCTGACCGTTCTCGCCGTCTGGCGGAGCGGCAAGCCGATCAGAGCCCGGCTCGCCGAGGTGACGCTGCAGCTCGGCGATGCGCTGCTCGTTCGCGGTCCGTGGAAAAAGATCGATCTGCTCCGGCGCACGGATGAGTTCCTGATCCTCTCGGGGGTGAACGAGGACGAAGAACCGCAGCACCGGGAACAGATGTGGATATCCGTTCTCATTATGGCCGCAATGCTGATCGCGGTCATCGCGCGCCTTCTCCCCCTTCCCGTTGCCGCGCTGGCGGCGTCCGTGCTGATGATTCTTTCGCGCTGCCTCACGCTCGCGGAAGCGTATCGCGCCGTCGAGTGGCGAATGATTATACTGATCGCGGGATTCATTCCGCTCGGCAACGCGATGGTCCGGACAGGAACCATCGACCTGTTCGTGAACACTGTACTGCTCCCGGTCACGGATCTATCGCCGTATCTTCTCCTCGCCGCGGTCTTCGTCTTCTCGTCGGCTATCGCGTTGATCACGTCGAACATCAGCGCGGCGATCCTGATGAGTCCGGTTGCGATCACCGCATCCGACGCGACCGGCATCCCGCCGCAGATACTGCTGCTTGCGGTCGCAATCGGCGCATCGAACGGATTCATGACTCCCGTTGCGCAGCAGGCAAACCTGCTCGTTATGGGACCGGGGAATTATGAATTTAAGGACTATCTCAAGGTCGGCGTAGGAATCAGTCTCGTCATCTTCGCCGGACTCATGCTGTTCCTCCCGCTGATCTGGAAGATGTAGACAGACAACCTTCTCCTCTCTCCTGAATCCTGTATTCTGTATTCAGTCTTCTGAATTCTGTCTTCTTCCTCCAAACCCTATAGGGGTGGAAGGATGGTAACAGGCAGAAACAAAAAGCTGATACCAAACTCCGTAGGGGTGGAAGTATGGTAGCACGTTGATATCACCACCGCGCATCAACCCCGTAGGGGTGAAACTATGGTAGCAGGCAGATACAAAAAGCTAATCCAAACCCCGTAGGGGTGGAAGTATGGTAGCACGTTGATATCACCACCGCGCATCAACCCCGTAGGGGTGGAAGTATGGTATTACTTTTTCGGTGTCCGTTATCTCAGATATGAAGCGCACTGTCGGGGGATCGAAGAATCTCGGGCTATGCTTATGCTTGTCCACAGAACCGCTACAGAATACTGTCACCCCTACGGGGTTTTATGCGGGGATAGGATCGCACACTTCTACCATAATGCCACCCCTACGGGGTTACTTCCGAAATGCATTTGACGATCAACTATATGATGAATCGTAGACGCCCTGACACCCCAGGAAATCTCCAACATTGATAATGGCATTGAGAACATCTGCTGATACCAAACTCCGTAGGGGTGACAGTATGGTAGCAGGCAGAAACAAAAACCTACCCCAATCCCGTAGGAGTTGCATTATTCAATTAAACCCCGATGCTAATATAATGTAATCACAATGGTGTTATTTGTAGAGAGATGATTTCACTCACCTACCATACCGTTACCCCCAATCATATAACCCGGTATGGTTAAAATCCTTCAGGACATAACCCGATTCTTATAGTCCGGGTGTTCGATTGATATAGATAATCAATTTTCTGATATTTCTTTATGTCCGTAATTAATATTAACCTAATCACCAACAGGAAATCTATCTATGAGCACGATTACCATTGGATCGGATCTGCCTTCCTTCGATCGGCTGAAAAGTGTCGACGGGAAACTATATGATAGCGAATCGTTCAGCGAATCGCCGCTGCTCCTCGTCGTTTTCTCATGCAACCATTGTCCATACGTCAAGGCGTACGAAGACAGGATGATTGCTCTTACCGCGGCGTATGAATCGAAGGGGCTGGCGGTGGTAGCGATCAATTCGAATGACGATAAGAATTATCCCGAGGACGGTTATGAGGAGATGAAAAAGCGGGCGCTTGAGAAAAAATTCAATTTCCCCTACGTTCGCGACGAGGATCAATCCGCAGCAAAAGCGTTCGGCGCGATGCATACGCCGGAATTTTTTCTATTCGATGCGGAACGCAAACTCAGGTATCATGGGAGATTCGACGATAACTGGCGCGAACCCGACCGGGTAACCAGAGGGTATCTCCGGGAAGCCATCGATGCATTGCTGGATGGCCGGGAAGTCGGGGAACCCGAAGCGCACGCCATCGGTTGCACGATTAAGTGGAAATATTGATTTCCTGTCCAAAACGCATCGTATTCCAAGCATTCCCGGATAGAAGCGGATGAGGTTTCCCTCTCTATATATGTTCTTCGCCGTGGCTCTATACCTGACCGTCCCGGCCGGCAATGCCGTATGCGGAGAACCGTACACCTTCAGTATCGACACCGCATCGTACGTGTACTACAAAGCGCCGATCCGGCTTCTCTTTGTATCGAATCCCACAATAACCGGAACGAATCGCGAACTATCGGGAACTGTGCGGTGGCCCGAATCCGGAGCCGGCTCCGCCTTCGAAGTCGTTCTGAAGATCGATGCAAGGGGATTCGAAACCGGAAACCGGACGCGCGATAACGACGTCCGGAAAATTCTCGACGCGGAGAATCACCCATCGATAGAATTCATACTCGAAGATGTCATCGGTCTGACTGAATTTCGGTCCGGAGAAGCCGAAGCGTCGTTTATCGCCGCGGGAAAACTGACCGTTAAAGGAATCGCCGTGGATGTTACCGTTCCCGTCACAATGGCGATGTTAGATGGGGCGCTCATCATCGACGGATCGTTCGGTGCCGCATACTCCGATTTCGGCATCGACCCTCCGCGCGTGGCGGGATTTGTCGGCCGAGCGCCCGATGAAATTCGCCTCGGAATTCACCTCGTTGCCCGCCGTACGAATGATATCGATAAATAGATGGCGCGGGAGCTGGCTACCGCCTTTGCAGCATCAGCGATGAGATGACAACAACGATCACGCCGATGAAAAAGACGGTGAAGAACATGACAACTCCCAGCACGAGCGGACTCGAGAACATTTCACGCTGCGATTCGAGCGTTTTGACCGCCTCCTCAAGTTCCTGTCCCGATTTCTGCTTTTTTGTCTCGTCGACCATGTATTCGTAATATTTATCCATGAACTCCGGGTCGAACACCCCGACATAGAGGATGTCGAGAATACCGACCATCAGTGCGGGTATGAGGATGATGAGAAGTCCGATCTTGAGTCCCTGCAGAAAGGATATCTTTCCTCCGTTCACACTATCGCGGTATCTCCTGATCCCGATGAAGACAAACAGCAATCCGAGTATTATGCCGGCGTACCCAATCACCTCCTGGACCCGGTAATTGTCATGACCGAGCAGGGTCCAGGATAGCAGGAAAATCACCATCATCGTGAGACCGGAATAAACCCCATACCTCAAAGCGACGTTTTTCATACGCAGTATCCTCCGTTTGTGAGCAGCATAAATGTACAGAAGCGGATCGAGCAGTTCAATACACTTTCGTACCATTTTTGCAACTTATGCAGAATTTACCTCGAAAGGGTTATCGATCAGGGCAGGATATTGAGGGCTTGGGCGTTTTTAACCGCTTGGGTTCTCCGCTCGGCATGGAGTTTTACGAGAACGCTGGAGACGTGTTTTTTTACGGTATTCTCGGATACGAACAGACGGTCTGCGATCTGCCGGTTCGAAAGGCCTTCCGAGATATTGCAGAGAATCTCCAGTTCCCGACGGCTGAGTCCGAGCTCTTTGATTTTCTCATGATCGACGAAGCCTTCGGAGGGAGAGGCCGTTATACTGCGGGGGGAGGAATTCTTCGTCATGTAAATGCCGAGCAGGAAGGCGACAACTGCCATGAACGCGATAATAATCTCGGTCGTCACGCTGCCGTAGAAATAAAAATATTTCGGCATACTCAACAGGGCGATCACCGAAAAACTTATCAACCCGAACGCGATGACAATCTGTTTCATAATCCGGAGATCCCGTGAAAAAACAATGTTATTTAAAAACCATCTGAATATAGAAATCTTTAATCTATCCTTCAAGCCGACGCTGCTCGCCCGGGTCGGATAATTTTCGAACTCCCGGCCGGGGTAAATTGTTATGAGAGGAGTATAAATCGGGAGGAATCCGTTTGAGCAACGAAGAAGAGATCTACCGCATCCTGAAAAATGCCAAAACAGTCGCCATCGTCGGCTTATCCAGAAATCCGGGAAAAGACAGCTTCGGTGTCGCACGGTACCTCAGGAAGGCGGGATATCGCATAATACCGGTCAATCCGAATGCCGAAGAAATTATGGGTGAGCGATGTTTTCCGCGGCTGCAGGATATTCCGGAAACGTTCGATATTGTAGACGTTTTCCGGAGACCGGAACATGTACCCCCCGTGATCGACGATGCCCTTTCAACGAACGCAAAACTGATCTGGCTCCAGACCGGTATCACTGTTTCCGAAGAAATCGCCCGGAAAATCGAAAAATCGGGGAAATTTCTCTATCAGGATGGTTGTATCAGCGTTGCACACCGTCTCTATGCGAGAGATCCTATATAATAGAGCGCTCGTCCGGTGCTGTGCCGCGCCGGTATGAAAGAACCCGTATTTCCGGTGACGCGGTCGGTCCGGACGGCAGGCATGATCCTTACTCGGGACGATTGCCGGCAACCGAAAAAAAGGAAAAAAAGCGTATATACCCCTTGACATGTTTAGGACAAAAGACTATCTTTACCAGAGTAAAGTATAAGCTGCCATATGACGAATACAACTTTAAATATCGGATCGAAACTAATCTGCATGTGTCCCTGCCTTATGGAGATGTGTATCAAGTCTCCGGCGGAGGGCGCTGCATAAGTACAACACTCAAAATATAATCGCTACTTGCACAAAAGCCCTCCACGATAACTCGTGAGGGCTTTTTAGTATTAACGGACGGCGGCAATGGCCGTCGTACCGCATAGTTCTCATCGAGAAAGGCAGAGGGAACAGGCCCTGTGAAGCCTTAGCAACCGCCGCGCCGCTGGCGCGGGTCAAGGTGCTAAATCCTGCCCGCCCCGTTCATAACGGGATTACGGGAAAGATGAGAAGACGGTTTAGATCATGAACCCTCTTCGGAACGCTTTCCCGAAGAGGGTTTTTTATTTGTGTTCAACTATTTATTCATTTACTGGAGGAATGTTCGTATGTCGGCAGCAGGATTAACTATCTATCGTACATTGGACGTCTCGAATACATTCTGCCCCGTTCCGGTGATCCAGGCGCAGCAGACGATCAGAGAGATTCCGGTCGGCGAATTGCTCGAGCTCATCGCCACCGATGAAGGATCCAAAGGGGATATCCCGGTCTGGGCGAAGAGCAACGGGCATGAGCTGCTCGAAACCACAGAGGACAACGGATTATACAGATACTATATCAGACGAAGAATATAACTTATTTTACCAGGAGATAAAACCGGGGCGAAATACATGATCCGAAAGTGTCATAATGAGGACAACGGATTATACAGATACTATATCCGGCGAAGGGTGTAACTCTTTTCCAAGGAGTGAATTTTATGTTAAATCAATTCACCGCAACTGAAGCGGATCTCGATGCGATCATTGAGGAGAAGATCGAACGGGCGCTTGAAAACAGGAAACCGAATAAGCGAAAACGCCTTGCGATCGTCGCATCAAAGGGAACGCTCGATATGGCCTATCCCCCGCTCATCCTGGCGTCAACCGCCGCAGCGCTCGGATGGGAAGTAGGGGTGTTCTGTACGTTCTACGGGCTCGACCTTCTCGACAGGAAAAAGCTGAGCGGTTCGAAGGTCGCCGCGGTCGGCAATCCCGCGATGCCCGTTCCGGTTCCGACGATCGTCGGTGTGCTCCCGGGTATGACCCGCATCGCAACGTGGATGATGAAACGCTGGATGAAACGTGCGCGCGTTCCGGAACCGGAAACGCTTCTCCAGAACGCTCTCGATAACGGAGTCCGTTTTTTTGCATGTACCACAACCATCGGCGTGATGGGAGTAAAAAAAGAGAATATAATCGAAGGAGCGACGTTCGCCGGAGCCGCCGGGTTTCTCGACTACGCATCCGACGCGGAGGTAACGCTCTTCGTCTGATGGACGGCTTCCCGGACGGGAATCGATTCATCGTCCCGCAACGCCGGAATTTCTCAATTTTATACTATTTTTTAAACCGAGTTAAGGATAACACGTGGAACCCACTTTCCGAATATGGTACGAAAAAAAGATGCTCGCAACCCCGGAGCTCGTCGAAGAGGCCGAAAAGGTCCGCCGGATTCTGGGCGCCGCGAAGACGATTGCGATTGTCGGCATCTCGAAAAACAGGCATAAAGACAGCCACTACGTGGGCAGGTACCTGCAGTACGCGGGGTACCGCATCATCCCCGTAAATCCGACCGCCGATGAAATTCTCGGCGAGCGGGCGTATCCGGATCTGCAGAGCGTGCCGCATCGGATCGACGTAATCGATATATTCCGAAAGCCCTCGGACATACCCTGCGCCGTCGATGAAGCGCTCGCGACCGATGCGCCGGTCGTCTGGCTGCAGCTCGGCACGGGTCTCCACTCCGACGAGAAGCGGCGCGTCGAACACGAGGGAAAATCGTTCATTCAGAACCGCTGCATGAAAGTCGATCACCAGTTTCTCATAAGAACATCAGTCGATCAAACGTACAATAAACACAACACCAGGGAGGAAACATATGAGTACCAACGGTAAACAAAAGAATTACCGGTTCGAGACGCTGCAGCTCCATGCCGGCCAGCAGCCGGATCCGACGACAAATTCGAGGGCGGTCCCGATCTACCAGACCACCTCGTATAACTTCAAGAATTCGGAACACGCCGCAAGTTTGTTCGCCTTGAAGGAGTTCGGCAATATATATACGAGGATCATGAATCCGACCACCGCGGTGTTCGAGGACCGGATCGCCGCGCTGGAGGGTGGCGCCGCCGCGCTCGCAACCTCATCCGGCCAGGCGGCGCAACTGATCGCCATCACCACCATCGCGCAGGCGGGAGAGAACATCGTCTCCACGAGTCTCCTCTACGGCGGAACGTACAATCAGTTCAAGGTAACGTTCCCCCGCCTCGGCATTAACGTGAAATTCGTCGACGGCGACACGCCGGAAGATTTCGCCAAGCTCATCGACGACAAGACGAAAGCTCTCTACATCGAGACAATAGGGAATC
>CAZBUK010000096.1:0-13827 GCA_964495085.1 uncultured Ignavibacteriales bacterium | reverse complement strand
TCATCGTTTTTACACAGTCTCTTCAGGCCGGGGGAGAAGATGAACACACAACCCCATCTCGGGCTTTAGCCCATATAAATAGTTACGTTTTATATAAAATGTTCATCGCCTGCGTAACATCAGTCACTAAGATTAAATGAACCACAATACTCTAAGACTGTTCAGAAAGACAGACCGACCGTAAAACGCTGTGTATCGCCGAGTCGCCCATGATCGGCCCAGCCGTAGTCGAATTGCACATCATAGCCAAGAACCGGATAAGATACACCGACACCAAGAGTCGGACCCACCTCCGAATCCTGTTGAAACATATTCTGGTATCCCGCCCGAAGAAAAAGAATGTTACGGTGGTTCCACTCGGTACCGACACTTATGCTCTCGGTATTATCGCTTGGATGGTAGGCATCGGCAACAATAGTGATTTCATTTGCGGGGCTGAGCCGAATCGGATATCCGACTCCGACGCGGAAGACTATGGGCAGCGGGTAGCTATCCGTTACAATAGCGCCGGAAATATTACTGTTATCTCCATATCTGTCGGGATTATGATCATATCGTATACGGAGATCCCGGCCAGAGTATTTTGAGCGGGTACCAAAATTTGATATGCTGGCGCCGATATGCAGACCATCGGCCGAAAGACGATATAACGTGCCGACATTTACTCCCACTGCATACAATGAGCTATGCCATATCGTTTCTTGGATATAATTAATTTCAAAACCGACCGAAAAACGATCGCTGATCATTCTTCCGTAACCGAGTCCGATAGCGATGTTCGAAACAGTATATTTTTCACCGGTTCCAAGAGGCAGTTCCACAGTTCGCACGTCGATCTCACCTGAACGGAGAGATGTGAAGCTGAGAGCGATACTATTCGCATGATCCAGTTTAAATGCCGCAGCGGCGTAGTCATATGTTATATCGGCTAACCACATACTGTGTGTGAACTGGACGTCCGAGTGCGGAAGCTTTGCGATTGCAGCCGGGTTATAATATGCCGAAATAACTTCGGAATATGTGGTCACTCCCGCGTTTCCCATTGCGGCAATCCGTGCGCTCGGTTCGATCAGCAGGAATTGACCGATCGTTGTACCTGTTTTCGTCTGTGCGATTCCCGTCGCCGAAAGAAGAGTACTTATGGCCGCAACGATACATACATATACGGTTCTTGTATTCATGGCGCTACTCCCGCACCTACTTTATAATTGAAAACTTACCGATGTACGTACCGACGTCATCGGCATCAACGTGAAATATATACAACCCCGGAGCTGCATCGAGGTTGTCTTTCGTTCTGAGATTCCAGCCGACGTAACCTTCGTTCGATCCGTCATGACGCAGTGTTTGTACGAGATAGCCGCTGACGGTATAGATTCGGATTGTACATTGAGCGGGCAGGCCGCGAAATTCGATTCTGCGTTCACCGCGTCCCGATACCGCAAACCGCTCCGGTTCGAACGAAGCGAATCCGACGTACGGATTAGGGACCACATACGGAGACCCGTCAAATTGATTACGTACTCTTTCATCGTCTATACTCTGACCGATCGTTTTGAACGCAAACGAATCACCTCTGCTGAACGGACGCAGAAGAGTAAGCCGGTATACATCCCCTGCGGCCGGGGGGACTAACGTGCCCCGTCCGCTCTGTCCCGTTGTATCGAGCTCCACACGCCACGTTACGCGAGGTGTCGTGGGTGTGGCGGGATCGTAGGTAATGATGTCGATGTATTCATCCACCCTGCTAAGAGTTCCGTCGGTATCCGGATCCCTGAACCTGAAATGAAGTCGTATGTCCCCGGTATCCGAATGGGCAATGACCCGGAATTTTGCCGGGCGTGCGGGAAGACCGATTCCCGCTAATGATGTATCCGCCGGCTCATCATAAAAGGTTATGGTAATATCATCCGGGAATCCCGGTCGTTTTTGATTTATTGGGAGAACGGTCTGATAGGTCGTACGCAGCCGGATATTCGTCGGACTCACCGGCGTGAAACCTGTTGAACTTGTGTCGATACCGATAGTTTCAGGTGTTTTGACGATCGGTAACAGCCCCGATCCTACGGCACCGGTTCCCTCTCCGTCCAGATCGAATCCCTGTGGAATAACAACTTCACCTGTCGTGCTATCGATGAGTTCGTAGAAATCCGCCCTCACATTGACGGCTTCAAACGTACCAAACCGCAGCAAGAATGTATGCCCGTCCGGTATATGATCCGAATTAACTATCTGAACATCGACCTCGCCGATACCCTCACCCTCTAGTCTGTAAATATCATCCCGTTCCGCCGGTGTAAATCCGAGCGCTTTAGGATTCGGCCTGACCTCGACAACATTCTGCGGTAATATGGTCCCGCCCCGAAGCGTCCGCGACACAGAAATTGAATTCTCGGAAGGATAGAATTCATGTAGATCGCTTCCGTGATCGTAAGCAGTTACTGCATAAAAATAAAGCTGACCGTTTGTTACCGTTGTATCGGTCCACGTATGCGTAATTCCCGTATCGTCTCCGAGATAATATGCGACCCCTTCGACGGTCTGTTGCGAAAATCCGTGTATTCCATTCTTTAAATCGAACTGTGTTATCGGCCTTCCGTGACCCAACGGTCCCGTACCCCGTGCGTTGCTGACAACGCGGGGATCCCTGAATTCGGGATCGGTTGAGCGATATATCCTGTAACCTTCGAAATCGTTCAGGCCGGTGACCGGATCGATGCCTTTTTCGGCGACATCATTCCAGCTTAGCCGGACATACCCGTCGCCGGCTTCACCCCAGAGTGTCGGCATCGGAGGAGGAACCGCAAACTGATAATTCGCATCGTAAATCTGTTGGACAACCCGGACCGCCCGTCGCAATTCGTTCAGGTCACCGCCGTATGCAAGAGCCAGACTGAATCGTTCGATTTTTCCCGCCTTGAGAATAAACGGACCAGAAGCGAAGAGAAATGCTATATTAAAATTCAAAACCAATGGCGCGTCGAATCGTACGGCGGGATCGGGATCACTGAACTGGTCGTAAAGTCTTTTTGGCCAGTTTTTACCGTCGTCGAAAAAGACAACCTGATCGACTTCTACCGAGGGGTTGCCAACACCTGCACGGATACGATTGAACTTGAATCCCGTAAGGCCTATCTGATCGGACTCGTTTAGGTCGGTACGATCGAAATTAGGCTCACCGGCGGTTGGAATACCATCACCCTCCCCCTGAGAGTTTGTGCCCCAGATTCCGTCGATGCCGGTATCGTGCAGATCGGCAACCCAATTCATATTTTCGTCGCCCGTCCACCAGCGTCCGACACGGAATGCAGGTCGTTCGTCGAGCGGTCCATAGAACATCTCGAAGTCCGCGAGATTATAATTTGCCTGCACATACGCCCTGATTGCATCCTGTCCTTCGATAAGCATACCGGGACCGCTGTCACGGCTTTCATCGATTATCCCGTCCTGGTCATTATCAATTCCATCGAACTGATTGCCGGGAGTTTCAAGAAATGCATATCCTAGATACCCGGTCGGGCTGCAATTTCCGCGAAGATCAACTCCGTGCCCGTAATTATCCCATGTATATGTCAGGTTCAAACGAGGTGCCCGTTCGAAAAAGGCGTTATCGTCGTCTGATTCAAATACACCGTCGCAGGAAAACATAGAGCCGCCGATACCGGAGTCCATATACATCCCGAATATCACGTTATCGTCGTAATCGGTTGTACCTTCATTCGCGATATCATAGTGCCAGAAGATTACATTGGCCGATTGTGGATTCGACCATTGAAATCCTCTGACTTCGATTTTCAGGGCCAATCCCCTTCTCGTGTCGTCGCGGACATCGGGATAGAAATCCCACGCATCGTAAAAATCGTCATCCATCACGGTAAAGCTCTCCTGATCGGCTGCCGGACGTTTACCGAAGTATCCGTTCCACCATCCATCCCATCCTGGATCATCCGGATCGTTGAGTTTATCCGGCCATTCACCCGGCCACGTCCGGGGATCGCTGCTGATTGCCGGCGATCGTCCCTGATTGATCGCGGGATCAGCTTCAAAAAATCCGGGTCTGGGGGCAAACCGCATCACCCGATTCCTGATCGGACTGGTCCCCTGCCTCTCGCGGTAACCGGTTTCCATAATATGCGCTTCCCGGTTATTTCTCTGCACAATCCTGGATAAAACGAACGGTGTCTGTCCGTCCGAGTAGTTCATTCCCGTTCCCTTGGGCACTTCGACGGAATGAAATACGGTAAGGTCCACATTCCCGGGATCGGGCGGATAATCACCGACCATTCCGAAATTATAGAACATCGTCCGGATGTTGTTTGCATCGTGAATTCCCATCCTCTCCGCATCGACGCGTCCCCTCTTTTCCGGCGGGACAACGGGAAGGAGTTGTGCGGTAACCGGAGGTGCGGTGATAAGCAGAAGGATAAACAACGGAAAAGATCGGAGAATTAGAATGAGTGCTCTCATCATATACCTCTATCAATTCAACCGCTTTAAATTTCTTAATGTTATACCGATTTCTATCCGTCGCGGCTCTGTAAATCGTGCGGGGTTCGTAAGTTGCACACGGTTGCCGACCGGGTTCAGCGTATAGAAGGGGCTTCCGGTGTCGTTGAATACGAATCCGTTTGCAAATCGGGCATCAAACAGGTTAAAAACTCTCGCGAAAAGGCTGACATCATAGCTTCCAATCTTGAAGTATTTTTCCGCTCGAATATCAATGATAGCACTGACTGGTTTCTTACCGGAGTTCGTTTCGATGCTTGCACCGAATCCCGAACCAAGTGAAGGCGTAAAGGGCATGCCGTGATTATATTTAATAATACTTGTGATGTTAAAGTTACCGGGCTTCTGCAACACAATCGCGGTGTTCAATGTATGACGCTGATCCCAATTGAGCGGTACTTGTCGGGGTCGGGGATCTTCGCCGGCTGCCGCGCGGTTTGCCGTCTCTCTCGGATCGCTTGCGTTTCCCTGCGCAACCTGGAATGTATAGTCGAGACTTGCATTGATCAGACCTAAACTTCTGTGCTGGAGGGAGAGTGTGAAACCACTGACATTTCCGAAATCAACATTTGTAAGCCGGGCATACTCGGCGGCGGCATATGTCGATACGAATTCCACTCCGAGCAGGTCTCGTATATCTTTATTGAAAAGACTCAGGTCTACGCCGAGAAAACCGGTAACTTCAGCTTTAAATCCAAATTCGTATTGTGTGGTGAATTCCGGTTTTAAGTCCGGGTTGCCGAGAACCCCGTAGCTGATTCCCCCGGCCTGGAGCTCATCCAGAATTGAGTAATCGGAATTACTGTATAGATCACCCAAACCCGGCATCTGGTAAAAGTGGCCGTATGAAAAATATACCGACGCTCTTTCGGCGATCGGGTATGAAACGCCCAGGCGCGGTGCCAGCGCCGCTTTATTAGAGGTTTTTTGCGGTGCAGATTGTGGAGCACCTTCGATAGAATTAGCCGGATTTTGAATATCGCTTGGTATGGTCGCTTTTGCATCAAAATATTCGAAACGCACACCCGCCCGGATTGTCAGATCGTGCCATTCCATTCGGTCTTGGGCGTACGCCGCGAATGAAACGGGATAGTATTTCTGAATACCCGGATAGTCCGGATGATCTATCCAAGGCAGAAGAACCTGTACACCATCGACCGTTGTCGGAACAAGAACACCGGGAGATCCGAATACGATTTCCGAGGTTTGAATCTCACCGCCTAATTTTACGAGATGGAAATTGGTGACCTGCATCGTCACCGATCCTTTTGCTACGTAAGAATTTGTTTGTTGCTTAAACCTACCCAGATCCACTCCCTGAACAATTGCGCCGTCCTCATAATTCGCATCCCCCTGTGGGGAGCCCGCTTCAAGATATCTTGGATCGAATACATCTTCGTAAATAAAATCGGTATATGAAAAATAATTATGCCTAAGATTCAGCTGATAGTACATACTATTTGAAAGTGCGTGAGTAAAATCCAGGCCGTGCACGATAGAAAATCTTTTCTGGGTTTTGATACCGTCGGGAATAAGCCTGAATGCATGATTATACCCTTTGGATTCCACGCTGTTGGCTATAGCCTGGTATCCTATCTGAACTCCATTGATCGAGCGATTGGTAACTTTCGCCTGTCCCGACCATTCATCGAAATATCCCATCGAGACCGTCGCACCATCGCCACTCGCATTGAAAATTCTCTGCTCGAAGTCGGAGCTGTCCGTCGGAACGAAACGACGTTCACCGAAGAAATAGCTATCATTGAAGTAACGGCGTCCGCTGAAAATGAAAGTGGTTTTCGGCACGGGCAGGGGTCCGCTTAAGGAAAGCTGATAATTCTGTATGGTCGTGGGTGTTAAATTATCGATATACGGAAAATCATCCGTCGCACCGGGGGTAACGAATTCACCGAGGTATGCTTCAGCACTCCACTCGAGGTAATTTTCCGCTCCGCTCCGCAGAATAGCATTTACCACCCCGCTCATTGCCTGGCCGAATTCCGCGTCGAAAGTTCCGCTTATAACCTGCACTTCCTCAAGTATCGAGCGATCAAGACGCAAAGTCGACGAGTTATCGAACGGATTATTTACCGTCACACCGTCGACTTGATACTGCACTTCCCCGATGCGTCCGCCCCGAAAGTGTCCGTCGATGACGCCTGCCTGCAGATTCACTATATCGTTCAGTTCCTGTACCGGGAGAAGTGAAATGTCGTCTCTGCCCAGAATCGAAACGGAACTTGTTTGTCTGACATCCACGAGCGGCCGTTCCGCGACAATGACAACTTCGTCGATTTCAATTATATCCTCGCTCATGGTTTCATTCAGCGTAGTGGTCTGGTTGGCGTTAACGCGCACTTCGCGGATAAGAATAGTCTGATATCCGATGCTGCTCATACGGACATCATACATACCCGGAGGGATATTTATTATAACGAAATATCCGTCATTGTCCGTTGCGGCGCCGATGAAAGTATCCATGAGAAGGATATTGACACCGATCACGGGTTGGTTATTTATATCGAGGATTCGACCTGCAAGTTTTCCGGTTGTACTCGCATGGACCTGGAATGTTAAAAGAACGATCGCGATGCTTGTCAGTATATACGACCGGGCGGCACTGTTTATCCGGCCCTGCGCTTTCGTCATTTCGCGTAGCATAGTACGTCTCCTGTCACAAGCGTGAGCTACTCAACAGTAAATCTGGATATTGATTGCGTTGTCGCAAGATGCAGCTACGATTCCGTCGGAGTTTCGCTGTCGTGAATATCAAAGATACAGGGAGCGGTCCGTAAACCACTCCCTGTTCCTGTGAGGTTCTCATTGGAATCGTTAGGTGGGGAAAAACCGCCGGTATCGACATTTTCTTCCTGAGAACCGTGACGTAGTTGCTTACGCCTTATTTAACCAGAACCATCTTATTGAACGGTGACGAGGATTTTTGTCCCGATTGCGAAACCATTTCAGCCCGATAATAATAAATACCGGAACTATATCCACTGGCATCGAAGGTAATGTTCTGCTGACCAGCCGACTGATGACCGGCATCGATCCGGGTAATCATTCTGCCGAGGACATCGTAGATATACACGACAACGTTACCTCCCTCCGGCATAGCATACCGAATGGTAGTGCTGGGATTGAACGGATTCGGATAGTTTCCGAGAAGCGTGAAATGTTCGGGAATGCCATTCCACGGATCATCCGTTACACTCGTCGGGATGAGATACGTCGGATCCATGTAAATCCATGCCGGGCCGTCTCCTCCGTCATTTTCACGGAACCACCATGTTATTGTCCCATAGTCATCGGCCGGATTCTCAAATTTATCGCCGTCGAAAATTGTTATACCCCCGAAGAGGATACCGTCGCCTCTGTCCGCAGGATAGCCGAGTTTTGTCAGATCGATTGCTATCTCTACGGTGTATCCTTCGTCGGGTTCGGCAGGATCGTTGATGACTGTATTTTCTTTCAGTTGCAAACCGACCATTGCACCCTCGAGTGAGTCGACCAGGAAGGGAAGGTAACCGCTCATACGATAACCGTTGAGAGAGTCGACAAGAACCGTCAGGTCGCGAACCAGCAACCGGTACTCATCCGGATCACGTTCAACCCTGTCGTCGATTGTTAAGCGGACACCGTCCTGAAATCTGTTGTCCATTGTTCCGACGACGACCTGATCCCGGACATCGATACCGAGATACAGCCAGCTATCCTTGAAGAATGCTTTTACGGTTGCATCGGCGGGATCCAGCACTTCCGCCCGGCCGCCATCGACTTCGATCTGGAACTGTCCGCTCCGGTACGGCCCGGTGGTTGGATATGTCTCGCGAAGATCATCATCACCAAAACGGATATCGAATCCGGGAACAAAGTCCCAAACTTCTTCGTCGAGAAAGCCGTCTATTACCGGCGCCGCGAATTCGCTGCCGTTCGGAATAGTACCGTCCGGTGCTATTGCCGGGACAGGTCCTGAGTCGAGTGTCACATCGGGACGAGCATGGATCTGCACGTGATTTCTGAAATTCGTATTACCCCATGGATTCTGCCACCATACACGGTTGGAGCTCATTTTATCCTCGTCAAGCGGCCAGTTCCAATCGCAATCCCATATGGAAATGTTCCATTCGATAATATCGCCTTCAGGTTGTCCGGGATAATACCCTACCACATCCAGTTTGAACCTCATTTCAACGGTATAGCTTGTATCCACAACAGAGTCATCGTTTGTTCGACCGCGGACGACGGTTACGGCATCCCAGTTCTCCACGTTTTCCGGCATATCCCTGTCGGCATACCGGCCAAAGTACTGCGGTCCCTCGCCGGGTAATGTGGTCGTTGTATCGTACCAGTCAGGTCCCCACCATGTGTAAAAATATTCTACTGCCGGTGTTGGCCGGTTTGGACTCAACCTGTCCCGTATATTCATCAATACTGCATCCCACCGCGCCCAATCCTGCGAACCGCCAATAGAACTGTCGCTCACAACCAATCCCATATACAGATAATCCCCTTCCACGAGTAACTTGAGAACCGCATGGGTTGGGTCGGTCGGGTCGACGATTCCGCCCTCCGGCCGCCAGCCGCTGCCCGGCATCCCGGCATCCTCGCCGTAGACGATAAGCAGAGATTCCGCCGCCTCCCACGCAGGTTCATCCAGAATTCCATCTAATGTAAGTGTGCCCGGAGAAACGGTACGCGCCCAGATTGCATCGGTTCGTTCAATCATTTGAGCGGATGCAATAAGAGAACCGGTAACGAGCAACAGAAACAAA
The DNA here is from genome assembly GCA_964495085.1 of uncultured Ignavibacteriales bacterium. Taxonomy (GTDB): domain Bacteria; phylum Bacteroidota; class Ignavibacteria; order T3Sed10-11; family T3Sed10-11; genus CAZBUK01. The sequence goes on along the minus strand of CAZBUK010000096.1, from coordinate 4,546 downwards.
CTTAGAAGCAATTTGCGTGTCATGGTACATACTCCTTATGTTTAGTGAGTGTGTTATTAAAAATCGCGGCATTACTCCCGATACACCGTGACCTCAGCTATACACCTATTGCCAGTTGATTCGAACGATTGTATCACCTCCTTAGGGAGAACCGTCCTACGGTCACGAAACGCAACCGCATGACTCGCGAGTTAATATCTTAGTAGGAAAAATAATCTGTTGCTTCTTATGCATGTTCTTTTCGTTCATGGCATTTAATAATCTCTGCACTGCCAGGATACCGAGTTCATATATAGGAACGTGTACGGAACTGAGAGAGGGTTTGATATACCGTACGATCGGAATATCGTCAAATCCGGCAAGGGCCATATCTTCCGGAACTCGTATTCCCGCATCGTGTAATCCCTTGAGCGCACCGATTGCCATCGAGTCGTTGGATGCGAACACGGCTGTCGGGCGGGTCTTAAGTTTCAGTATTTTTCGTATAGCATCATACCCCGATTCTTCGGAGAAATCTCCGGTGAACTCCAGGTTGTAGGATACTATTCCATTATGCGTCGCAATAGCATGTCTGTATCCCCGAAGTCGTTCACCCGCTTCATAGTTTCCTTCCATACCTTTTATAACGGCGATTCGGTGATGCTCATGCATGAACAAATGCTTGACCATCTCATAGGAACCGTTGAAGTTATCTATTACAATCGAATCGAAGGATGTGTCGTCTATAACGCAATTAAGGAGAACAACCGGTAAGCTTTTCGGAAGTGTCGAATCGAGAGCATGTGCACTGATGTGAGGAGACATGATTATCAGACCGTCTACTCTCCCTCGCATTGCGTTCAAACCCGAAATAATTTCATCCGCGCTGTTATGTGCGCTTGAGAGAAGCGTGTTATACGAATTTTTTTGCGCAGTTTGATCGGCTCCCCGGATTACTTCGGAGAAAAACTCACCGTGGAGATCGGGCAATAGCACACCGAATGTATTTGTCTTTTTCATGCTCAGACTGCGAGCAGATGCATTCGGCGAATATTTTAGTTGTCGCGCTATATGCATAACACGATCGCTCGTTTCCTTCGTGACGAGTGAACTGCGATTAAAAACACGCGAAACTGTTGCGATAGAGACTCCTGCCCTACGTGCCACCTCTTTTATGTTGGATTTCATGAAAAATACTTTCGGGATAGAGGAGTCTAATTCAGTTGACGGTAATGAAAACGTTTTCATTCAAACAGAAAAAAAATATCGATCTCACCGATGTAATGAAAACGTTTTCATCGATATTGCCGGAAGTATAGATAATTCTAATATCTTTGTCAATACCTACGCGTGGAAATGACTGAAAAAAAATTCTGAAAAATCGTTAATGTGACATATTTTTACAGTAGTGTCCGGTAAAAGTAATTAATAATTACTGCAACTGTTTATATGGTAATAAGTTACAAGAAGAATTGGCCGTAATCGATTTTAGAATTTAATATATATTCAGCCATTTAATGACAATAAATTATCTATGTGGGATGATATATAGCGTCCGGTGAGGTCTGGTAATTTCTTCATAATGAATGCGAAATTCGCTGATGAAAAGATGGCAATTTCGTCATTTATTGCCACCTCGGGGGCGAGGAAACCTTTTGGACCCGGGTGGGGAAAGTTTTGGCCCTCGACTTCTATAGATACATTAAGTATTATAAAATGCATGGATTTGCGTCCCTGTTTAAGAGAATGAAACGCAAATTACATCAAATATGAAATTCACGGAGTCGGCTCTTGTAATTTGAAAAGATACCGGCAACGTCCTGGTGATCAACGAATACACTCTGTATTATGCCCGCATGAAGATACGCTTTGATCTAGTCGGTTTTGTTTATTCGTTTGCAATGACCGGTTTTGTCACCTATGAAAGAACACACCGCTTGCCGGAGAAGTATAAGTATTGCACTCGATAGGACTTATTTTCATCATAAAAAGAAAAGCCACATATCGACCGGGTGCAGACATATAAAGAGTACGCGTCTTGATAAAAGAGCGTAAATTTAGTAATTTGGTTTTTCTTCCCATGCGCCCGTAGCTCAATTGGATAGAGCATCTGACTACGGATCAGAAGGTTTGGGGTTCGAATCCCTACGGGCGTACTCTTAAAACCGCAAAAATAAATTCCTTTTGCGGTTTTTTATTTCCCCCCGAAAATAATCCGTCCGATTGCTTCCTGCTGTCGATAAAATCGGGAGAATGAGCTGTCGGGATTACAGATCGTACATCTTTCCATTATGTATTCTGAAGGCTGATATCGATGTATAATGCCCGATCTATCACACAATCCTATCCGACAATACGATGAAGAAAACACTGCCAATCTATTTCCTGCTAATTATCTATGCCGCCTGTAATTCACCGAACCGGATTATTTTCACCGATGAATTTGAAAACCTGCCCCGGGGTCCCCTAGGCAGCGATGTCGGCGCGCATACCGAGTATCACTATTTACATGAAGCTAAACCGAAAGGCAACTGGGCGATTTCAACGTTCCGGTATAATCTGCCCCCTTCATGGTATGTGAGAGATCTGGACGGGAAACGCGTTGTCATCCAGGATAAAAACAACTATGACAAACACTGGCATCCGATGCTGGTTGCCGGGGACGATGAGTGGCAAAACTATATCGTCGAAGCGATATTTTCGCCCCTGTCGACCGAAAGACAATCGGGAATAGTTTTCAGATACGTGAACAGCCGTTCTTATTATTTAGCGGGTATCCTCCGGGATTCCGTGTTTATCAAACGTGTACATCATGGCGTCGGATTTCGGGAACCCGATGAAAAGATTTTAACCCGGGAATATTATCCGGTCGATGAAAATTCGACTATCAGGATAAAGATAGAAGTCGATAATCAGGTTCTACGCGTAAGCTTCGACAATACGGTTCAATTAACTGCGGTGGATTCAACTTTTCAAAAGGGTAAAATCGCGCTGCTTGCCGATGCCCCGGCGATTTTTCATTCGGTGCATGTACGCGCCTCAAAAAAAGAAATGGAACGGATCGCGGAGGTCAAAAGAGAGAAAGATGAAGAATTAGCCCGAATAAGGGAGCACATCCCCCGCATGGCGCTGTGGAAAAAGATTCAAACCCCGGGATTCGGCACATCGCGCAATCTGCGCTTCGGCGACATGGACGGCGACGGCTCGATAGATATCTTGATAGGACAGGTTGTACACCATGGTCACAAGGACCGGAATAGCGAATTAAGCTGTTTAACCGCTGTGAAGTTAAACGGGGAAATACTATGGCAGATCGGACGACCGGATGAATGGAAAACCTCCCTCACCAACGATGTAGCTTTCCAGGTGCACGATATTTACAATGACGGAAAGATGGAGGTAGTGTATACTATGAATCAGGAAATCATAATTGCCGACGCTGCCACGGGGAAAACAATCAGAAAGGTTCCGACGCCGCCGTCACCCGGCGGAAAACCGACTCCGCAAGGTCATAATATTTTCCCACGCATCCTGGGAGACTGTATACTGTTCTGCGATCTCACCGGACAAGGATTCGACGGCGATTTCATTATCAAGGACCGATACCGTCATCTGTGGGCATACAATAACAAACTTGAGCTTCTCTGGGAAAATAGTTGCAATACAGGCCACTACCCGTATGCATATGACATCGATAACGACGGACGAGACGAGATACTGATGGGTTACACCCTTTTTTCACACGACGGGAAAAAGTTATGGTCGCTCGATTCTCTGTTAAGCGATCATGCAGACGGCGTGGCTATCGTACCGTTTAAAGATGGGGAAAGACCGAAAGTCATGATAGCGGCAAGCGATGAGGGAATGATTTTTACGGATATAGACGGGAACATTTTAAAGCATCATTATATCGGCCATGTACAGAATCCGGCAATAGCCAACTTCAGGGATGACCTGCCGGGATTGGAAACCGTATCCATCAATTTCTGGGGCAACCAGGGACTGATTCATTTTTTCGATGCGGACGGAGATATCTACCATAGTTTCGAACCCAGCCATTACGGCAGTATGATGTTCCCGTTGAACTGGACCGGAAGAAGCGAAGAATTCTTTGTATTGAATGCGAATGTCGATGAAGGAGGCGCTTACGACGGCTGGGGAAGGAGGGTGCTTGAATTCCCGGATGACGGACATCCGGATAAGAGTTATTTCTGTCTCGATGTATTTGGCGACTCCCGCGATGAGATTATTGTCTGGGATCCGCATGAAATCTGGATTTATACACAGGCCGATAATCCGCGGGAGGATGAGCTTTTTATTCCAAAGAGGAATGCCTTGTATAACATATCGAATTACCAGGCTACCGTATCACGGTGAGACGCTGGTCTCTACAGCCTGTTCGTTTCACCGGTCGTTATAACGCAGGGATTTAATTCCGGCCTGTCGGTCAGAGAATTCTATATAAATACCCTTCGAACACGGCGCCGGGAAAGCTTTATTTCCTGTCGTAATTTACCGGAACCGCCTCCTTGCCCGTCACCCGCAGAAACCATCGGAGACACCTATG
>CAZBUK010000095.1:12183-13872 GCA_964495085.1 uncultured Ignavibacteriales bacterium | reverse complement strand
TGGTGAACGGCAATTGGAACGAACGGGATTTTCTGGTCGTCCCCCCGGGTCATAAGATCCGAGCAACCTATCGCGACGAGATAATCGACTCCGAGCCGATAGCCGTATGAGTATACCTTTCCGAAAAGACTGATGGCCCCGCCTGTCCGCATACGCCTCGAACCGCTCGGGGTGAATCTCGACGTCGAATACGGCACCCAGTTGCGCGAAGTATTATTTCCGTACGGCGTCGAATTTCCATGCGGCGGCATCGGCGAATGCACCGGCTGTAGAATACGACTTCTCACCGGCGCCCTCCCCGTTACCGATGCACAGGAGAATGTTTTCTCGCCGGAAGAATTACAGGACGGATGGCGTCTCGCCTGCTGCTGCGAGGCGAACGAAGACCTTGTCATTGAACTCGGCAGGATGGAGACACCCGTACTAGCCGATAATTCGGAATTCCCGTTCAAACCCCAGGAGGGATACGGAATTGCGATCGATCTGGGAACCACGACGCTGGCGGGGCAGCTCGTCGATCTTTCGAACGGACACGTCATCGCGGTGGCGAGCGATTTAAATCCGCAGGCGAGGTATGGAGCCGACATCATGCATCGCATCAGCTTTGCGGCCAGTCAGGAGCATGAGGCCATACTCACCGGCCTCATCCGCGAATCGGTAATAGGGCTGATTAATAGCCTGCTCTCGGCGGCCGGCGAAAAGGTCCGTCACCTCAACAGGATCATCATCGCGGGAAATACCGCGATGCAGCATTTCTTCTGCGGCATCGAATCGCATCCGCTCTCCGGTTATCCGTTCCAGCCCGAGGCATCATCGTTCGAGTTGTTCTCGTTCCCCGCCTCTCTTCTGCACTGGAATATTCCCGGCACTCCCGCGGTCAGATTCCTCCCCTCTCTGGGCGGATTCGTCGGCAGCGATACGCTTGCGGGCATCGTCGCAACGAATATGCAGGAGAGCGATACGGTTCAGTGCCTGATAGATCTCGGAACGAACGGCGAAATTGTTGTCGGCAACCGGCATAAGTTATTGTGCGCATCGACTGCCGCCGGACCGGCCTTTGAAGGAGCCCGTATTTCGATGGGAATGCGTGCGACGACGGGGGCGATTCACAGAGTGCATCTCCACGGCGGGAATATCGAATGCGAGGTTGTCGGAACGAAGGAGCCCCGTGGCATTTGCGGCAGCGGATTGGTCGATGCCGTCAGCGCGGGCCTGGAGCTGGGACTCATCAATCCGGCGGGCAGGCTGCGTCAGGATAAGAATCCCTGGCAGCTCTCCCCGCCCGTCGTCATTACGCAGCAGGATATCCGTGAGCTCCAGCTCGCGAAAGCCGCGATCGCGACCGGCATCAGAATCCTTACGGCGAAGCTCGGCGTGGATCTTGCGGATATCGGAACCGTATACTTAGGCGGCGCCTTCGGAAATTACATCAGCGCATACAGCGGGAAGCGCATCGGGCTTTTCCCTTTCCCGACCGGAATCATTAAACCTGCGGGAAATACTTCATTGCTGGGGACTAAAATTTTGTTGTTCGACGAATTCATCGCCGAACGCTGCAGATCCGTGCAGAAAATCGTTGAACACATTCACCTGAACAACGATCCGGCGTTCATGGATATGTTCGTCGACGAGATGGGCTTTCCCGCAGCATCGTAAAAATAAATGAACACTGATAACACTGAAAAACAC
>CAZBUK010000095.1:0-12083 GCA_964495085.1 uncultured Ignavibacteriales bacterium | reverse complement strand
TGAACACTGATAACACTGAAAAACACGAGATTTACACTGATTAAAAATCTGCGCAGATCAGTTTTTTCAGGAAAGATCCTTTAACGCATCAGTATCATTTTTCTAGTTTGAATAAAAGAGCCTGCTTGAATATTATAGAAATAAACTCCGCTTGATAGGTTACTGGCATCAAAAGTAACCTCATAAGTTCCTGCTTGTTTGAATTCATCTACTAGAACTGCAACTTCTTTGCCTAATACATCATAAAGTTTTAAAGTTTTCCAACCGTCTATCGGCGACTGCCACCTGATCTTTGTTGTCGGGTTAAAAGGGTTTGGATAATTTTGAAATAATTTAAAAGATTGAGGAATATTTGATGATATTATTTCCTTAATATCTGTTGTGCTATTATCTGATGAATATTTAATAATAATACCAGCCGGAGCACAAAGCCAGCCTGTTTGGTTATCCGTAAACCAGCATGAATTAATAGCAATGTTTGTTGGAATTTGATGCTGTATCCAGGTATTTCCACCATCTGTTGTATTGATTATGATACTACCGGATGACTTCCTGCCTGCTGCCCAGCCATTAACAGAATCAACAAAAAAGATATCATTAAATGTGGTTTGGTTTGGATCCGGAACCCCGGTATTTAACGGGGAACCCCAAGTATTTCCTCCATCAATTGATTTTAAAATTGTTCCAAAAGACCCCGCGACAAAAACAATATTATCATCACCATATGAAATTGACGAGAGGTTGCCAGTCACTCCACTAGTAACAGTATTCCAGCTAACACCCGCGTTTGTTGATTTGAGAATTGTACCGTCACCACCTACAATTAGTCCATTATTATGATCCCGGAACTTCACATCATTAAAATGACTATTTACACCGATACTTAGTGTATCCCAGCTAAGACCACCGTCAGTTGTTCTATTTATAGTACCTGATAATCCGACACAAATACCTGTATCGGGATTCATAAAATGAATGCCAGTTAAAGAATTTGATGTAATTGTGTTAATAAGAGTCCAATTCAAACCGCCATCTGATGTTTTAAGAATTCTCCCGCTTAATCCGCAGACCCATCCATTATTTTCATCTAAAAAATGTATCGCTTCCAATGTGAAACCTGCTCCGGTAGGTTGTTCATTCCAATTTTCACCGCCATCAGTAGTATGATAAACAATTCCTCTCTGCCCGGCAGCCCATCCTTCATCGGCATTAATGAATTGAATTTCATTTAACTCCTCAGTTTTACCTTTACTAAATGATTCCCAGTTTGCTCCGCCATCTGAAGATTTGATTATAGCACCAAAATCACCAACAGCTAATCCGGTAGTACCATCAAAATCCACCGAATTAAGAGTATTATTTGTTGCTGCCGGGATAAGATCCCAGAGATTTCCGCCATCTGTTGTTCTTACGATTTTACCATTTTGTCCCACTGCAACTGCTGTTTGAGCATCAAAAAGAAAAATTGATCTTAATAAATCAGTACTGCCGCTGCTCTGAGGTGACCAGGTAATACCACCATCATTGGTGGTTACAATTGTACCATGCGAACCAACTGCGTACCCATCATTTATATTACTGAATTTAACCTCAAACAGGGTGCTGGTTGTTGGACTTGTTTGCTGTGTCCAGTTTAAGCCACCATCAGTTGACTGGAAAATAACACCAACATTTCCTACAGCCCAGCCTGTAATAGAATCAATAAAAAATACAGAGAACAATCTGTTGGGTACACCGGTTGATGCAGTCGTCCAGCTTAATCCGCTGTTTGTTGTTATTAGAACCGAGCCAACATCTCCGACAACCCATCCGTTATTTTCATCGATAAAGAAGACATCTTCGTATGAATAAGGTGTATTGGTTGGATAATCCGCCCAGCTATCACCGCCATCGTTCGTTTTATAAATTATATCACCTCTCACTGCGTACCCGGTGTTATTATCTGTAAAATAAAAATCCTGAAACGCTGTTGTTATATCATTTACAAAATATTTAATATCCCACGAATTGCCGCCATCCGTAGTTTTTATCCGGGTACCGGCTTGCCCCATTGCAATAAAATTATCATCTCCTAAAGCCTGTACTGTACCCAGTGGATTACCCTGTGGAAGGGGATTTTGCCAAATCCAATTATTTTGAGCGTAAGTTGTAAAAGACTGAAATATTGCAAAAATTATTATTATAGCTTTCCTGTTCATGTACTAATCCTCCTAAAATATTTTAAAAAACTCTTATAATTTAATTAACATATAGTGGGTGGGAAATTTTAGGTCTATCTCCATATGAATTAAAAGATGCCCGGAAATCCGGCTCATTGCCGTTCCACATCTCAAATCTTGAATTTGGAATTTCGTTTTAAGCAAAAGCCGAGGCGGAAAAAACCAGGCTCACTATGAGGATGCTGCATTTAAGATATTTCATTTTACCCTTTCTTATTTTGAATACGTGTCGTAAGTAGTGTGGACTTCAGTCCACGTCTCGCACAGTAATTTAACCATGCCATGGTCCGGAACCCGGACAGGTTCGACTTCCCGGCACGCTGAAGCATGCACTGCACACTACTTTCCCTCACCCCAAATCTCGACTTGTGGTACCGAGGGATTACTCGCCACAATCTCGCTGCAATCATCGCCGTCCACATCGGCGATGGATAGCAATCTTTTGCCGCTGCCGACCCAGAGCACCTTCCCATCAACATCGACCACGATCGGATTCAAGTAGCTCTGCCCTTTTTTCTCCGCCAGGATGATTTCTTTTAAATTGTCGCCATCAAAATCCACAAAGCCGATGAGGATGGCTAAGCCTGGATCATAATTCTCCGCGATCCTAACCTCCCATCTCTGATTGGGATCGGCGCCGCTCTGAATATACAGCGTGTTGCCGCTGGGGTCACTCGGATCGACTGCAATGAACGAGGGGTCCGGCACACCGTCGCCATTGTAATCCATAAAGTAATCGGGGGCTGAAATCGATTGATCGATCTGGAAAGTTCTTGCTGCCCTTCCCGGAATCGTTTTTTCCAACTCGATCTGGGCTAAAAGATTGGTGAAGTTAAAAGAAACGATGAGTGCGGCACAAAATATAATTGATAGTGATTTTTTCATTTCGTCTTCTCTTTCTTGGTAGTGCGGAGTGCGGGATCTCCCCCGCGTATCGCTTAACCTGTGGGGCTTCCGAACTCTGACAGGGTTGCCGATTAGCTTATTTCAAAAACAGCATCCGCTTGGTCTGCACCGCCTCGCCGACTTGTAGCCGATAAAAGTACAGGCCGCTGCTTACTATCCGCCCGGCATCATCGCGGCCATCCCAGCTGATGCTGTATTCGCCAGCGGATTCGCGCCCATTCACCAGTGTGCGCACCGACTGGCCGAGCGTGTTGAAAATATTCAGTCCCACTTCGCCGGCCTCTGCCACAGAATAGGAAATGGTCGTACTGGGGTTGAATGGATTGGGGTAGTTCTGAAAGAGTTGAAAATGAATTCTGGCCGGGTCGTAGTCCGTCACCGAAGTCGGATTGAGTATACCATAAACCACAATAGTACTGTCGAGCGTGTTAAGACCGATAATATCCTCGTAGCCGTCGCCATCGATATCATTCACATCGAGGGTGACGAAATTCTCGGCAATGGTATGTACCGTACCATCGAGTGTAACCGCCAGGTTTTCACCGATTATTGCTTCTTTCTCACCGTTGCCGTCAACATCGGCGAATCCATGGAAACCCTTCAGAATTTCCGCCCTTCTCCCAGGCGGAAACGGGAACTCCCACAGAACCTCGAGGGTTGCGCCGCTGCGCACAACCAGCCCCGTCAAAACTCCGTTCTGATTACGAATCATCATAGGGATGTCGAGGCGGCCATCGCCGTCCACATCCATGTCGCCGCGCGGGTCGAACAGATCAGGATCATAAGCCAAACGCAATCCGGGTTCGGCCTGGTATTTTTTTGTGAGGTCGTAGTTGGCCTGTGTGGGATATGACCGCCGGTCATTGTAGTCCGCGGCTATGTCTGCCAATGAGTTTGAATCGCCGCCGACTTCGCCTATGATTTTGAAAATGTTATCTTGCTCTGTGAAGGTGACTATAGCCGGCTTTCCGCCGGGCAATTCCAGAATAGAAACGACTCGTCCTTCGGCCTGGTAGGCGACCTCATTGCTGACAATGCCAATGAGAATGGCGATGATTTTGTTACCGCCATCCGGTTCAACGGTAAAAAGCGCATATTTGTTGCCCGAAAAATCAAGTACACTGATGAAGCTGAGCGCGAAGGTGTCCTCTGATCCTGGACCGAAATCACTAATCGCAAAGGAATGTTCCCATACATCAATCTGAGTTATTGGATCATATACCCTGAAACAAAACGTAGTTTTTGGATCAAAAACATCTGGCCTGCATGCGGAGCCCTGTATCACAGCGATATCTTCAATACCGTCACCGTTAAAGTCTGAGCTTGCTACACCTTTGAATTTGTTAAATGCCGGATTGGCATTGGTAAACTCCCGGATGACTGCAATTTTGGGAGTGTCAACAGGATCTATGTCAATCGACAGTTCCAGGTTGTCCAGAAGAACATAGGTTCCATCATGCGGAACGTCTCGTGGTATATTGGAGATATAGAATTCTATGCTTCCCTGAGTTTTTGTCCCCGATTCACCGGTGAGCGGGACTTCAAATCGAGTCCACTCGGAAACAGGCGCGCCTATGGAAATCCGGCTATGTTTTAAATTCAGATCCGCGCCGTCGTTCCACAATCGTACGTCGATGTACAGAGTATCTCCCGCACCTTTCGGGAAGAATTTATAGTATCCGGTAAAATAATTATAGTCTTGTGAGACCGGAAAGGGTTCGGCGGTGTAAAGCACTACAAATTTATTTTCCGGGTGGACTTCACCTTTGACAGAAATAAGGCCATGGTGAGCATCTGAGGACGAAGTTATATTCGGCGAAGTCCCGATCCATAAATCCGGGTGCAACCCGCTCCATTCTTCAAAACTGAAATTCGGCACCTCATTTTGTGCCGATGCCAACGCTGATATGACCAGGCTCCATATCGAAAGGACGATTCTGATATTCCTATTCGAATTCATGTAGTATCTCCTTCAATAAAGTAGGGAGTGCACTTCACCGGTTTCTGTTATTTCCTCACGGCAAATCAAATTTCGTTTTCGCATGCTCGATACTACTATTACCATACACCTCAATTTGCGGTACAAATGGGTCGGCTATAATGATTACCATACTCTCATCGCCCCCAAATTGGGCAACGCCGAGCAGTATTTTATTGCTGCCGTCCCATAACACGTTACCGTCGATATCGATAATTATAGGATGCATGTACCCTCGCCCGGTTTTGATACTTATCTCATCTCCTGCGACCATTGCTATGATAATCTCCTTTGAATCGGTATTGCCGTCCAGTTCGAAACCCCCGAATACTATTGGGCTCGTGAATTGAGGGTGTACTCTGTCGTCCAGTATGGGAATAGGAAGCGCCCGCCATATTACATAATCGGCGCCGTCCACGATTGCGAGTGAAGTATTCCCCTCAGAGTCGGTTTTGAAAAACAGCAGGTCCGGTATGCCGTCACCGGTGAAATCCCCTCTCATGGTTAAGTTCGGCGTGATTAGTCCGAACACTGTCGCAGGTCGACCCGGATATACAGCCTTGAGTTCTATTTGTGCGAGCAGATTCGATGCACTCAAGGAAAGCGTCAAGGCCGCAATTCCTGATATGGCTCGAAATATTTTCACGGTATGCTCCTCCGCTTATTCGATTTGTCAGGATGATGTGTAGCATGTGAAATTATTTCAGCAACAGCATCCGTCGCGTCTGTACCACATCGTCCGCCCGTAACTGATAGTAATACACTCCACTGCTTACCGGTTGTCCCGTGTCGTTCCGGCCATCCCAGGTTATTTTGTATTGGCCGGGAGATATTGTTCCGATGATCATCTTCCGAACCGCCTGGCCGAGCGAGTTGAATACGACGAGTTGAACGTCGCTGATCCGGGCTACGGAAAAAGAGATGGTGGTGGATGGATTGAATGGGTTGGGATAATTTTGTGAGAGCTCGAAATGTACCGGTACGCTCGGATCATCATTATGAATCGTTGTAGCGCCTTCAGGTCCCATGCGAAAGATCCAGAGATCCTCCAGGGTACCCTCCAGAAATGTATATCCCGCGACCGCAATTCCTCCGTCGGGCGTCTGCACAACAGCGTTGCAAAATCCATCCATGATTTTTGTCCAAAGAGTATCTCCCAATCCGTTAGTGCGTATTATTGAGATACTTCCTGCGATAATATATCCGCCGTCGGAAGTAAGCTGAAATGAGTTTCCGTTTCCGTGTCCGTAATATTGTCTGGTCCAGAGGGTGTCGCCATTCATATCGGTACGAAGCAACCACGTACTGACACCTGCCTGCCCTATCACCGAAAAACCGCCATCAGGCATGGGGATGCTCTCCTGCCCCCGATCGACATCGTTAAATGCAGCATTGCTGTTGTATCGCTTCGACCAGAGCGTATCTCCATGCTCATCGGTCCGGAGTAGCCACAGATCGGGTTGGCTCCCGATTTCACGCGTCTCCCCGGTAATGATGAAACCTCCGTCTGAGGTCTGTCGTACCGAATTGCCTTGATCTGTCCCGGTCCCACCGTAGGTTTTTGTCCAGAGTGTATCCCCGTCGGCGTCCGTACGGACCAGCCAGATATCCTTGCTGAATGTGGTCTGAGTACCGGCAGAACCTGTGAAAATAAATCCTCCATCGGACGTTTCTTCCGCGTAGGAAGCCCACTCTTCGTTAAATGTCGATCCGTGAGTGTAAGTCTTCGACCACAGCTCATTTCCGTCCGCGTCTGTACGGATCAGACCGGCATCATATATACCTATGTTATTAGATATTGCTCCGGCGATGATAAATCCGTCGTCGGAAGTCTGCCGGATTGAAAAGCCTTCGTCTACTCCGGAACCGCCGAAGGTTTTCGACCAAAGAGTGTCTCCCGCGGAATCGGTGCGTACAAACCAGATATCGCCGTTCGTAACCACACCCACTTCCAAATAAGTGCCGAAGGTTCCTACGATGGCGAATCCTCCGTCCGGAGTCATAACCATCGAATTACCACGATCGTTGTTGGTCTCCCCGTAGATTTTAGTCCAAAGGGAATCGGGGATCTGGGATGAACCTGTTTCTATCGCGCCTGCCAGGAGTATAGGTACGATACATAAACGGGTAAAGAGTTGCGTTGCCATTTTTTGCCCTCCCTTGCAGATACAAATGGAAATTCACAGAGCAAGCATTTATGCCGATCCAAATGCCGCCTGATTTACCGGATTACTTTAAGGTGGAAGATACAATACCGAGGCATAGCAGGGCTAATGCAAATCGGACAATACATGACGTTTATCGGTCATAAAGCAGCTGTTCGGACGGGATTACTAATGGAATTGCGTTTGAGTGGGCAGTCAGGGTGAGCTTAGATTCGTTGTAGCTGGGAGTGCGCCTGTGAGATGCCTTACCACTAACATGAGAGATAGAAACTACCTTTTTTATATTTCGGAGGGGAGCTTGCCGAATTCTTCACGGAAAACCTTGGCAAAATGAGAGAGATTATTGAAACCCACCTGAAGGGCTATTTCCGTGACTGTCCCGGCTCTCGATTCAAGCAATTTTCTGGCGCGGTGTAACCTGACAGATCGAATGAGCTCGACGGGAGATTTGCCGGTTAATCCGCGTACTTTGCGGTGCAACTGGCGGGTGCCCATAAACATTATTTCACCCAATTCATTGACGCCGAAGCTTTCTTTACCAAGGTTTTCCTCAATTCCGGACATCAATCTATGCAGAAACGCTTCGTCCGTAGAAGTAACGGCGACCTCTCGAGGTTGTAAAATGCCTTCCCGTACAAAACGTAGCCGCAGCATACGGCGCTGCTCGATGAGATTTCGTACGCGAACCTGCAACTGTTTTGCCGAGAACGGTTTCGTCAGGTAATCGTCGGCTCCCGTCTCCAGACCCGAAAGCTTGTCCTGCTCGCCGGCTTTCGCGGTCAGTAATATAACCGGGATATGGCTGGTCTTTTCATTCGTTTTAATCGCGCTGCAGAATTGATTACCGTCCAGCTTTGGCATCATAACATCGCTGATTATTAGATCGGGAATTACTTCAACTGCCGTATCGAGTCCATGCTGGCCGTCGCTTGCTTCAACGATAAAATAGTCTTTTTCGAGATGCGCACGGAGATATTTGCGAACGTCGGGATGATCGTCGACAATCAACACAATATCTTCAGAACCTCCTTCAGATTCCGGGAGCGAATTCTGCACCGGCAACTCCGTTTCCTGGACAGTCGTCAACTCGATATCTGCAGGATGGCCTGCATCTGAGCGGGGTCGAACATCTTCGGCAACGATCTCTTCCGGTCTTAAATGATTCCTGCCCGACGGCAGGCGCACGGTAAAGGTTGTTCCTTGCCCCTCAATACTCTCTACTTCGATACTCCCGCGATGCAGCACGATCAGTTCTTTGGTTAGCGCAAGACCGATACCGGTACCTTCATGTTCGCGTGTACTGGAACTATCGACCTGATAGAAGCGATCGAATATGTAGGGGAGACGATCGGTCGGAATACCAATACCCGTATCGATGATTCTAATTTCGATACACTGACAATCGAGCATGAGCCCGGAATCCCGCTTCCCGGATGGCGCTTCCGAGCCGCACTCTGCAATGCTCGCTATGCAACTGATCTTTCCGCCTGCCGGCGTAAATTTAAATGCATTCGATAAGAGATTTGAGAAGATTTTTTCGCTCTTTTCCGGGTCGAAATAAATTTCCGGAATATCCGGCGAGGATCTAAACTCAAGAGTAATCTGTTTCTGATCGGCCAACGATGCGAATGACATAACAATTCCTTTTAAAAAGGAGATAATATCACTCTTTACCGTTTCGAGTTTCAACTTGCCGGATTCCAGTCGGGATAGATCGAGTAGCTCATTTATCAACCTCAATAAGCGACGGGCGTTGCGATACATCATATTGAAATCATCTTTATCGTCCTTCTCCTTCGTCCTTGCGATCAGCTCTTCGAGAGGTCCGAGAATCAGCGTCAACGGCGTACGAAATTCGTGGGAGATGTTCGCGTAGAAGCGGGATTTCAATTTATCCAGCTCCAGAAGCTTTTCGGCCTGATCCCTGATAACCCTCGTCCTCTCGTCTATAATTGATTCCAATTCGATCGTTTTCTTCTCCAGGTGCCGTACACGGAATTTAACGATCCCGAATACAATCAATCCACCGATCAGAGTGTAAACGAGCAATGCCCACCAGGTCTGATACCAGGGATGCAGAATCGTAAAAGAGAAAACATCTTCACGGCTCACATGATCGTAAATATTCTTGCCGCGTACACGGAAGTTGTACGTTCCTGCAGGGAGACCCGTGTAATCTTTTTTTGTGTCACTGCTCCAATTCGACCAATCCTCATCGAATCCCTCCAACCATACCTGGTAGCGGTTGGCGGACGGGTCATCATAACTGAGAGCCGAAAACTCGAATCGCAATGAGTTGTCGGTATGCTTGATTTCCGGATGCGGTGAACGACCGGGAGAAGCGCCCGAGTAATAAATGGAATCAACCGAAATGCCACTCACGTACCTGATCACGGTAGCATAGTCCGTCCGATAATCTTTGGGAATATCCGACGAGTAGCGTGCAATTCCTTCGGCCCCGCCAAACCAAACAACTCGATTCGTTTCGGGATAACTAAAGTAAACTCTCCCCAGATCATTCATCCGAAGGAATGGTGTTTCCTGCCATCTATAGGTGCCGTCGGATTGCAGTAAAGCCGTGCCATTGTAGTTTTTCAACCCCTTCCCCGCCACTATCCAGACATTTTCATTCTGGTCGGTGCGAATATGATTTATCCAGCATAATGTGTCGGCAAAAATTGTCCCATACGTTGAATCCGGGATGAATAATTGCCGGACGGCATCAAATTGCCGCAGCCCTTTCGTGGTCTTGAAGACTATACGTTTACCGACTGCCGACGGTGTTGTCGGACCGGATGGAAGTCCATGCCGCTCTCCGAAACGCTCGATGTCGGCGCCCAGTACGATATCGCTTACACGCTGTATCTCCGTTTGATCATCGATTGGATGGAGACTGATTTTGAGAATTCCCTCGTTCTGAGTGCCCAACCATAAATATCCGCGATAATCCTCTACTATAGCGGTGATTCGCTCGTTTATCGTCGGAATCCTGCCGAGCGTCCTCCAGCTTTCGTTCTCAAATTTTAATACTGCGAGTCCTTCCAGTAAACCGGCAAATAAGATGGTTGAATCCTGCATCGAACGATGCAGCCGGATGGCGCTCAAATCAGTTACTCTCTCTGCATTCGTCCCCGTAATTTTAAATATCGCTTCCTGATTCCCTACCAAGAGTTGCTCGCCGACCGTCAGTAACGACCAGCTCAGTGAGGTTATACCTGTAACCGGCTTAAAGAGAGCTAAGGGATAGTCTGTTTCATCCAGATAATACACACCGCGATCGGTTGTAGTATAAATCCGGCCATTATGCCTGAGAATATCACCAACGAAGCTCCCGAGACCCGACGCATCCTGAAAGCGCGAAACAGGCGACGGCATTTCCACCCTTGCTATGCCGTTATTCAGTGCAAGCCAGATTCCACCCTGGCGATCGGAAGATAGAGATATGGTCAGTTCGTCGAGCAAACCGGTTGTTTTATTCACAACCTGACAGATATTTCCGGCATTGTCAATGATGATTGCGCCGCTCCTGGTGCCGAAAGCATATAGTCCATCAGGCAAGGCTATGCCGTCCCGGACCTGATTCTGATATAACACTTCATCTGCGGGCGTATGCATCTTTCTGATACCGGTCCCGTCGTAGAGATACAAACCATCATTTAAGGTACAAATGAGGATACCGGAATCGTCATGCGGCAACATCGCGGTGATACTAATATCTGAGAAAACTTCGCCGCCGGGAAGCGACTGCAGGGAATCATTTCCAAACAAAGTCAATCCGAGTTGCAGGTGTTCGATGTACAGATTACCGTCAATTACATATGCACCCCGGAGATCTGCATCAGATTCCCAAATATGTATTCGGCCATCCGAGAGGCGGAACAATTTACGCCGAGTCCTGAATAATAGATCGTCGCCGAACGAAATGATGGTATACACATCCTTGAAGTTCCGGTGCTCTTCCGGTATGGCATGCAGGAGAGAGACATATGTTAATCGGCCGTTAGCATCCGCCTCGAGATAACCCAGCTCATCCACAGCTCCCGCGTATATGCGATCATTAACGAGACGTAGAGACCGGACAGTGCTCTGATTAGGTAAAGCTATCAATCTCCAGGATACGCCGTCATAGACAAGAACACCCCAGCTATTGCCGACATAGATGAGCCCGCGTTGATCCTGTACAATAGAAAAGTTCTGTGTTCCGCCCTGGTAATCTTTCGGACTGAAGTTTTGTATGTAAGGTACACCGGTCTCCTTCCATATATGCCGGGAGATGGTAGTGTCACGGGCATAGAGAATCGAGGAAAAGGCAAGTCCGCAAAGGAGAAGTGCGAAAAATACCCGATAGGGATTCATTTTTTTCAGGAGGCTCATCACGTCGATTACGGAGCGATCCGGTATAAATTCATTGAATTCACGGTACTATCAGGTGCTGCATATTTCATCTCAAATTCCGGTCATACGATTATGCACGCATCTCATCGTTGATACTCATGATGAATAAAATACGGGTAATAATAAATACCCGAGTGAAAATGAATATAAGGACTAATTTTTTCAGTTAATAGCTTCATATGAATTCTGGGAACTTCAATAAGTATTATTCTCATACGCTTTTTTCAATATGTACCTAAATCAGAAGAGGCGTGATCGGGGTATAGAAAGGGGAAATCCCCACAAATGGCTAAAAATCAGGTTTTCAGTGGTTTCAGTACTGGCTATTAGCCCGGGGATCTAAGGCGCAGCCCGACAGAGTCGGGGTGAGAAAATAGCGCACGCAAATACGCAAAGGATTGATGGTGGAATGATTAGAGT
>CAZBUK010000094.1:0-13995 GCA_964495085.1 uncultured Ignavibacteriales bacterium | reverse complement strand
AACAATAAGCCTAAGGAAACCTTGGCACGAGCCCGTAACATACTCATATACTGCTCTTATTGCAATAAAGTAACCAAAATGTCACGCGTCGGCGAAATGGTTACCGACGAGAACGGCTCGACAGAGATTACCGAAGGCACACGCGTATGGTATAAATGCAGCAGATGCCATCACAATGCACTCATCGACGAAGCCGGCATCCTCGCTGCAAAAGAAACTGCCGAAAACAGGAATCTTCTCAAAGAACAGTGTACCTCCTACTCACCAGAAAAATCCTACAGCATCGGCGACGCGATTTACCATTCCGAATGGGACGATATGGGGTGGGTACGCGAGAAAGTTAAGACTTCCGACGGCAGCTACGCTATCCTCGTTGAATTTCAGAAACTCGGCGAGCGCAAACTGATCGACAGCTTGCCCCCCGAGGAACCGGATAAAGTACCGGAATAATTTTTTTTCGAATCTATTATTACGTAAGGAGGTGAAAACGTAGTGGTCGGTATTATCGTTCAGGAAAACGAACCGATTGATCGCGCGCTGAAGCGGTTTAAAAAGAAGTATGAACGATCCCGTGTGCTGAAGGAATTCAAAAAGCGATCGTTCTTCGTTAAACCTTCCGTAAAGAAACGCTTAAAGAAAGCGAAAGCCGTTCGAGCACAGATCAAGCAATCGCAGGAGCGTATCTGATTCAATCCAACCCCGTGTCGGTCCGAACGGGGGTTTTTATTTCCTCTCCGAGAGAAAGGCATCCCTCTCTCCATACCATCTTCCGCATCGATTGACGATGAGCGCACACATAGCAACCTCTCAACGGGCAACCGCCTGAAACACCCTCATCATATTTTCACCCAGAATCTTCCGTATCTCGGCTTCCGTATACCCATACTCGAGAAGGGCTTTCGTAAGATTCGGCATTGTGCTCACATCCTCAAGTCCGATCGGGAGGACCGAAACGCCGTCATAATCGGATCCGATTCCGACGTGATCGATCCCTGCAAGCTTTACGATATAATCGATGTGCCGGACGACCAGGTCGATTCCCGGTCTCATCGCTTCAAGTTCCGGTTCGATCAATTCAGCCCGCGCATTCCAGTAATCATGATCGTTCTGAAATCGGTCCCGGAGCCGCTGCACTTCCGCTTCCTTCTTCTTCAGAAGATTCTGATATGCGCGTTCGAACTTGACGTCCAAAAAACCCGGATAAAAGATGACGCATATCACCCCGCCTCTTTCGGCAATCGATTTGATCTGATCGTCGGTCAGATTCCTGAAATGAGGCGCCAGGGCATGAACTCCCGAATGAGAGGCAATGACCGGATTCTTCGTGATCTCGAGAATATCGCTCACCGTCTGCCGGCCCGCATGGGAGACATCGATGATGATTCCCAGTTTGTCCATTCGGCGGATCATCTCACGGCCCAGTTCGTTTAGACCCCGATGTTGCAGCTCGCCCGGACGGTTCGTTTCATCCTGTGCCGAGGTTGCCCAGGTAATACTGTTGTTCCATGTCGGTGCGATGTATCTGACGCCGCGCTCGTACAGGTGCTCGAGCTTATCGATGCTGTCCTCAATCGGGTGCGCTCCTTCCACTCCGATAGCAGCGGCGATTTTCCCCTCTCCGATGAGCTCCACTGCGCCGTCGTAATTGACAGCCAATCCTATCTTATCCGGGTTACGCCGAATAATACTTTCGAGTGAATCGATCATGGCGTTTGCACGATTAAACGCCCGCCCGGGCCCGAAGGTCGGAGAAACCCAGACGGAGAACCACTGAAATCCGATTCCGCCCTCCTGCAACCGGATAAGATCCGTATGTCCCCGGTCGGAGCGAACCGAAATATCCTCACCCCCCATGACTCGAAGCAGTACATCGTTGTGGCCGTCCGCCACGACCGACGAGAAGTGTATCCGGCGGTATTCCGGCGTGTCGTCCCCTGACAGCAAGAGCGCTACCGCAATGAAACAGGCGAAGATAATGCCGATTCTCATGGTCTACGATCCTTCTTCCGGTTGTGATGTGCGGGGTTCTCGGTTTTGCGCTGCGTCCAGTCGACGGGATGCAGGCCGCCTCTTGAGCTTACTTCATCTCCCAGAGGCTAAAATCTTTCCGATGATCAGTTTTCCATGCTCCCTGCCGTTTTCTATGAAGATTCGGTTATTATTCTTACCGGAAGCTATGGATCCTGCGACGAATAATCCCGGGATATCTGTCTCCATTGTCTCCGGGTTGTGTCTGGGCTCGCCGGTGGATTTATCGATGCCGGCGCCTGCCGACTGCAGCAGGGTCATATCGGGTCTGAATCCGATGAGGACGAACAGATAATCGTTCGGGATTTCGAATTCCTCGTCACGGTGGAGGAGCAGCGAATCCCGCCTGATCTCTTTGATAACGGTATTGAAGCGGGCGGTGATCTCACCGGATTTAATCCGGTTCTCAATATCCGGTTTGATCCAATACTTAACCCCGTCGCGGAGTTTAGCGCCTCGGTGGATCAACGTAACCCGGGCTCTGCTTCTGAATAATTCTAGCGCCGCTATCGCGGCGGAATTACTCCCCCCCACGACCGCAACGTCTCTCTGAAAATACCTGTACGGCTCGTCGTAGTACATCATAACCTTCGGGAGATCGGCCCCCGGTACGGGGTATTCATTCGGATTATCGAAGTAACCGGTAGCAATGGCTACATTCCGAGCTCGGTATGAGCCGCCGGCCGTTTCGACTGTAAAGCAATTTCCCTCCCGAACGACATCGGTTGCCTTTTCATCATACCGTATGTTCAGGTTAAAATATTCGATGACCCGCTGGTAGTACTTCACAGCTTCAGCACGCGATGGCCGCATATCCGTCGAGACAAACGGCAGTCCCCCGATCTCGATAAGTTCGGGCGTCGAGAAAAATGTCATGTGTGTCGGAAATCGTCGAATTGAATTGACCGCCGAGCCCCTGTCTATCAGCAGTCCGGAGAGTCCGGCGCGTTTTGCCTCGATACCCACCGACAACCCGGCCGGTCCCGCCCCTACTGTTATTATATCGTATATCATCGGCATCGCGGGCGTGATTTATTTCGAATCGATGTGGACATATTCAGAATTTCGCATACTCTATATTGTGTTCCGGGATCCGGTTACTGTTTAGTCTTCCCGAACTTCAACTTTTTCTTTGCTCGGGACAAACCGTGAATACCCGGTTCGGTCAGCTTGTGCAGATCGAATATGGCATCAACTTGTTCAGGTGTCAGTATCCCTTTCTCGAGAATCAACTGCCTGATCGATTTACCCGTGTCGAGATACTCTCTGGCGATTTCCGCGACCCGTTCGTAACCTATATGCGGATTGAGAACGGTTACAATGCTCATGCTCCCTTCCGCATACGATATGCATCGCTCCTCGTTCGCAGTAATACCGGAGACGCATCGGTCGGAGAAGATGCGAACGGCATTCGAAAGAATTTCGATTTCCTGCAGAAGATTGTACGCAACGACCGGCATCATGACGTTCAGTTCGAGCTGCCCGGCCTGCGCCGCCATGACTATGGTGTGATCGTTTCCCATAACCTGATAACATACCATATTCATCATTTCCGCGATCACGGGATTGACTTTTCCGGGCATGATCGAAGAGCCGGGTTGAACAGGCGGGATATTTATTTCATGCAGGCCCGTTTTCGGTCCCGAAGCAAGCAATCTTAAATCGTTTGCTATTCGATTCAGATCCTGTGCAAAATTTCTGAGAGATCCGGACAATTCTACCATCGGCCGCAGGCTTTGCATGGCTTCGAAGTAGTCCTCTGCTTCCAAAAAATCCATGCGGATTTGCATCGAGAGCTGCCGTACCATACGTGCCCGGTATTCGGGGTGTACATTCATACCGGTGCCTGCCGCCGACCCGCCTATCCCCAGCTGTCGCGAGGATTCCGCGGCACGGGCGATCGCCTGCATATGCTTTTTGACGTTTACGCCGTATGCCTTAAATTCCTGTCCGAGCCGGACCGGTACCGCATCCTGCAGATGCGTGCGCCCCGATTTGATTATCGCGTCGAACTCAACCGATTTACGGATAAAAACTTTTTTTAATTCATCCATCGACTTCAGGAGATTTTTTACCTGCAGCAGCGATGCGATCCGGATGGCAGTGGGCACGACATCGTTCGTCGATTGCGACATATTTACATCGTCATTCGGATGGATCAGTGTGTACTCACCCCTGACGCCCCCGAGTATTTCGATCGCTCGGTTGGCAATGACTTCATTCGCATTCATATTATGCGATGTGCCTGCTCCCGCCTGAAAAACATCGACGACGAACCACTCCCTGAGTTTTCCCTCCAGTATTTCGTCGCACGCACCGATGATCGCGCGAGTCTTTTCGGGATCCAGCAAACCAAGTTCCCCATGTATCACAGCCGCCGCGCGTTTTACATGTACGGTTGCTTCGATGTACCGCTGCGGCGCGGTCATCCCGCTTATGGGGAAATTTTCAACCGCACGAAGCGTCTGGATACCGTAATATACCTCTTCGGGAATATGCTTGACGCCGAGTGAATCTTTTTCAATCCTGGTGCTCATAGCAGAGACCGAATATTTTTAGACTCGCGATACATACGAATGGCGGCTCGATGAAGCATGGTGAATTATATTTCGCTGCCGGGAAATTCCCCGATTCGATCGACACATACTGAGTGGTCGAACCGGGTCTATCCCCGGACATGGCAAAATAACGATCATCGGTTAGAAAAGAAAGTAGGTATGAATAATCGGAAGAGAATACTCCGGGGACATTCAGGTGTATATCAGCCGGCCATCTGCCGGATGCCATGCATATTTATCCGCTAAAAAAAGGCCACACCCTTCACTTCCTCCCACGATTCAACTGCACAGTCCTTCGTTATGGGGTGATGGGTGTGGCCAATGATGCTTATCGGAATCTTCGCCAGCTTCCTATTCCTGAAGCTACAGTATTTTTAACACCGGAGCTTCCGGAATAGTTCTCGTTAAAATCGATTTAACCGAAAATAATTGCGGTATTTTTCGGCTTATTTGAGCAGAATCATTCGTTTTACGGAGTTGAACTCTCCTGCGGTCATTTTATAGATATACATGCCGGCTGCGACCGGACGGCCGAGCTGATCCGTCGCATTCCAGACAACGTCGTATGATCCTGCCTGGAGTATTTCATTTTCCATCAGAGAAGCTACCCGCTGGCCGAGGATATTGTACACATCGAGAGTGACCTCGACTGCCGCCGGCAACGCGAACCTGATCGTGGTCGACGGGTTGAACGGATTCGGATAGTTGCCGATAAGGTCGTAGGTATCGGGCAATGCACCGAAGAGCTCTCGTACGGCGGTAGGTAAACCGACAACTGTTCCGTCGGCGCGTACGGCGATCAGACCGAATGAAGCTCCGTTCTGGTTTTCTCCGGGAGATAAAAATCCGGATGCGAGGACCACCGCAGATGCACCTTCCAGACCAGAGAGATCGGCATCAAACGAGACTACTATCGTTCCGGACTCTCCGGCAGGCGTTATGTCGATAATGTACGGTGCAGCCGATACTCCGATATAATCGGATATATCGCCATACGCCGCGTTTTGTACGAGCGTCGCTACTCCGCGTGCGACGACATCCACCGCCGGGGCGTCAGTCGAACCATGTACGACAACAAACTGAACTGCATTCTCATCCGAGGAAGCTTCGATGGCATCGGATTTTAGTAACAATCCGAAACCCGTCTCGCGTCCATCGGGATTGACGGAAAAATCCGACGGATCCAGCACACCGTTGGCAATCGCAACGTACGTGCCTCCTTCGGTCAATGTAACCGGAATCGTCGCGATAATATCGTCCGACGAGGTACTGGAACCCGGTGCGACTCCGATACCGAGTTCGACATCCGCCGGAACTGTAATGAAGGGGGTTGCGGTTCTGAAGGCGAAATCATCAAGCAACAACTCGCCGTTAACATAAATATCGACGACCGAAGCGGCAGGATCCGCTGCATTGTGAATCACCTGTAGACGGGCTGTTTTGTCCAGCACGCTTCTCGTCAACTGCACCGAAGCACTCGGTCCCGCGGATATATTGCTTCCGTCGGATGAAATCGTGCGGTGATAGACTGTTATCGAAGCCTCAACCTCGATACCCGCAGCTTCCAGAATCTGATCCACAACCCGGAATGATGTCACGAATTGCGTTTCCGTACCGGTGTTCGCATTAACCAAAACCGTATTGAAATCTTCATCCGCCGCGAGCTGCCAGATGTAGACGACCGTATCGCCATCGGGATCGGAAGCTGCTGACCACTCCGGAATAAATGGTGAATCCGGATCTCCTTCGATCGTAATCTCCGCCCCGTCGGCGGGCGAGGTTATCATCGAAACGTCAGGCGCCGAATTGGGAGAAATGAGGATCTGTCCGCGTATTTCACCAGCGGGATATTCACTACTGTGAACGTTGACATAATACATTCCTGCAGCAAGGTCTTCCGACTGTTCTTCGGTGAGACGGAATGTATTGAAATTCGGATCGAAAGATCCTCCCTTCGAATCTCCGTCCACCGCGGCCTCCAGGGTAAACACAACACCGCCATTGGTCCCTGTGCTGCCGATATGAATATGCGACATTGTATAATCGCCGACCAGGTTCTCAAACTCCCCTTCGAGCCAGATCGCCGGACCCGCACTCAAAATATCCGCCGCACCGGAAGAAGGACTCAGATTCGGGGGATTTTCATTGAGCCCCGAGAGCTGCGCTGTATAAGAGACTGCCGAGGGAAGCACGATGGCCGTACCGTCTGCGAGGACGGCAACCAGCGCGAAAGGTTCACCATTTTGATTTTCAGCGGGAGATAGAAATCCCGAAGCAACGACCGAAACAGCATGACCCTCCAGACCTGCGAGCAATCCTCCGAAGGTCGCGACGATCGATTCCGGCGAACCGGCCGGTGTAATATCGAGCAGATAATCGCCCGACGGCACGCCGATGTATCCGGTTATGTCGGTATATGCGGCATTATCGACGAGTTTTGTTATGCCGCGTGCATATACATCGACCGCAGGTGCGTCGGTTGCACCATGCATTACGAAGAACTGTACCTGGTTCTCGTCGTTCGATGTCTCACGGGCATCCGATTTCAGATATATGGTGAATGCAGTAGATCGGCTGTCCGGATTAACGCTGAATGTTTCGGGATCGAGCACTCCGTTTGCTATTGCCACATACGTACCTCCGTCGGAGAGAGTCACGGGAATCGCCGCAATGATATCCTCTGCGGAGGCGCTGTTTCCCGGAGCAACGCCGATTTCCAATTCCACGTCCGCCGGCACCGAGATAAAGGGAGTGGCCGTGCGGAAGGCGAAATCATCAATAAGTAATCCGCCGTTCACGTATATATCCACAACCGACGCAGCCGGATCGGCTGCATTGTGAATAACCTGGAGACGGGCAGAAGGTTCATATGCCGGCAATTCGGCCACGGTCCCGTCGGAAAATACCGCGATCAGTCCGAATGCTTCACCGTTCATGTTATCGCCAGACGAGAGAAACCCCGAAGCGAGGACCGCAGCGCTTGCTCCCGACAATCCCGAGAGATCAGCCGTAAAACTCGCAACAACCGTTTCCGGTATACCGGCCGGTGTGATGTCGAGGATATATTCTAATGCCGGTACGCCCAGATAGTCCGTCATATCGCCGTAGGCGGCCCCGGATACAAGCGTGGCAACATTTCTTGCCAGGATATCGACAGTCGGAGCATCGGTTACGCCATGCATTGCGAAGAATTGCACCTCCCCGGTTTCTGTGGATGCTTCACGCGCATCTGCCTTCACATATAGTCCAAATCCGGTCGGCCGGCCATCGGGGTTAGCGGCAAAACCCGACGGATCGAGAACGCCGTTTGCGATTGCTACATAGGTGCCTCCTTCGGAGAGGACTACCGGTATGTTGACAAGTGTATCGTTTGCCGACGTGCTGTTTGCCGCTGCCACACCGATATTTAATATAACATCCGCAGGTGCGTCGATGAACGGCGTAGCTGTACGAAATGCAAAATCGTCGAGCAGGAGATCACCGTTGAGGTAGATGTCTACCTCCGACGCCGCCGGATCTGCTGCGTTGTGGATAACCTGTAGGCGAGCGGTCTGAGCCTGCGCCAGAGAATTACCCAGAAAAAAAACGAAAAGCGTCACCAGAAATAGGCTTAGCTTTTTCATATCTCTACCCTCCTTTTATTAATAAATCTTTGGTAAATGTGAATTTTTAACTGCCACCACCCATATGAATGAGCGATTTAAACGATATGAGCGTTACGAGCGTTATTATAATATAATATTTTCAATTTGTCAATAGGTACAGGGAAATAATAAGTGCAAATCGCTCATTACTATTGACAAGTATGGAATACTGTGTTATATTTGGTGAAAAAAGATCACATACACACGGAATAATCTTGAATGAAGAGTAACATCAAATACTTCAATAGCGAGGATGCGGCGAAGATATTAGGAGTGAACGTATCGACCGTGAAGCGATGGACGGATGGCGGAGAGCTCGATTGTATTAAAACCGCCGGAGGTCACCGAAAATTTCTCATGTCTCACCTCGCGGGTTTCGTAGAGAAAAACAAGAAAAAAAATTCGAAGATCAACCTGTTCCCGCTCGAATCGGAACGCGATATCGAAGTCGGATATTATGTTCTCAAAGGAGATTTTCATTACCTGAATCGGTTCGTCCTTGAACAAGCCTTGCTCTGCAACAGAGAACAGGTTCAACAGATCTTTAACGGTCTCTATATGGGCCAGTATAAGCTGCATCAGATCTATGATATGCTCATCACACCGGTACTTCATCAGGTAGGATATCTTTGGGAAGAAAACAGGATCACGGTCGTTGAGGAGCACCTTGCATCGCAGACCATCCGTGATAGCCTGACCAGGTTGCAGGGTATTATCCGCATTCCGAATGAGAAAATCGGCAAAGTTCTCTGCCTTACGCCCTCAAACGAACATCACGATATACCGCTTAAGATGGTCGATCATATTTTGGAGGAGAGGGGATTCAGGATATATTACAGCGGTCCTCTCACGCCTGTAGCAAAGATCGAACAGATTTTCGAGAAAATCCAGCCCGATCGGCTTTATATCTCCAGCACGATCGTGCATAATTTACTGGAAATGCAGAACGAAATCGACACGCTATTCGGTATTTCAAAAAATTTCGGCACGACCGTGTTTGTCGGCGGGAGGGGGTTCGATCGTCTCTTCTACCGTCACCCCGTTGTCGAGAGAAGATTATATACCTTCGAGGAAGTATTTCGATATTAAACGGGTCAACTCTGCTTCAAATACGATCGAAGGGGCGTTCTGGTAAAATATAGTTTCACTCAATCAGGCGTTCGATTGTCGCTCCGACCCTACCATGTATCTTTCTTGAAACTTTTTATCTCCCGTGCTCGCTCCGAACGCCCCTTCTCATTTACCTCAGTTCAAGTAACTGTCCAGCCAATCGAGGATGGTTTCGTACCACAGTTCTGAATTGAGCGGTTTGTTTATCCAATGTCCCTCATCCGGAAAATACAGGAATTTCGATTCGATCCCCTGCCGCTGAAGCGCGGTAAACATCTGAAATCCCTCGCTTACATCCACGCGAAAATCATAATATCCATGTACGACGAGTGTCGGAGTTTTAAAATTCTGTGCATAGGTAAGCGGTGACCATTTCTGATATAGTTCTGGATTTTGGTACGGTGTTCCTTTGAACTCCCACTCCGGGAACCAGAGCTCTTCCGTCGTGCCGTACATACTGAAAACATTGAACAATCCTGCATGGGTCACCAGACAAGAAAACCTGTCCGTTTGACCTGCGATCCAGTTAACCATATAGCCGCCGTACGAAGCGCCCGCAGCGCAGACCTTTTCTCCGTTGGCATACGGATACGTTTCGATCACATAGTCGAGCCCTCTCATCAGATCCGTATACGCCTTCCCTCCCCAATCGCCGCTTATCGCATCGGTGAATTGCTGCCCGTAGCCTGTACTCCCCCGCCGATTAATCATGACGACAATATAACCGCGACTTGTGAACATCTGGGCATTCCACCGGTAGTGGAACTGATCGCTCCACTGTCCTTGCGGTCCGCCATGCGCCAATAAGACGACGGGATAGCGTTTAGTGGCATCGAAGGCCGGCGGCTTAACGATAAACCCCTGTACGCGGGTTGCATCTTCTCCGTCGAACCAAAACTCTTCCCAGGGATGCATATCCAGCATAGAAACCCTGTTCTCGTTAAGCGAAGTCAGCCTCCTGATATTGCGACCCGAGACGTCCATCGCGTATAGATCCGACGGTTTATCGATGCTTTCCCTGATAAATACGATCGTACTCCCGTCCGGAGTTATTCGCAGCGAATGATTCGAACCGCTGTCGATAATCGTCTCGAGCTTCCTCTCCCGAACGGATAACCTGAATAGCGATACGTTCCCTTTATCGTCCGCAGTGAAAAATATGTGACGGGAATCGGGCGACCATACGTAGTTGCCCACGCTGTAGTCGAATTCCGAGGTAAGATTGATGTTCCTGACATTCGCACGATCAAATATCATCAAATGATTGCGATCTGCCTCGAAACCGGCGCGTTCCATCATCTTGTACGATATATATCTTCCATCCGGCGAATATGCCGGCTGACTGTCGTTGCCGGGATTTATCGTTATCCGCTCCGGCTCGCCTCCTGCGACCGGAACGGTGAAAACATCGTTGTTCGTGCTTCTCGCAATTTCCGTGTCGGTATTCCTCAGAAAGGCCATTTCTTTCCCGTCGGGTGAGAAGGCATAGGTCCAATAACCACCCAAGCTTATGGGCGGCGTATCGAAATCTCCGGGAGTAAGATTGCGCGGTTCTCCTCCGTCGACGGGGACGATGAACAAGTTATATCTCGTCTCGAATTTCCATCGGTCCCAAATCCGATACGGCAACCGCTCGAACAGCATTGCCTCTAGCTTGCTCTTTTCCTTCAACTCGTTTCTTTCCCGGTTGCAATCATCGTCTGGACAGTCGGGATATACCTCCGTCCAGAATGCAAAATGCGCTCCGTCGGGAGACCAGAGCAGGCCGTTTACACCGGTCGAAATACTCGTGATCTTTTCAGCCTCTCCGCCGCCTACCTCGATGGTATAGATCTGCGAAGTACCCTCCCGATTGGAGATGAAGGCGATCGTTCTTCCGTCGGGAGACCAGCGCGGACTGTGATTAGCCCGCTTTGCCGTGGTCAACTGACGCATCTCGCCTCCTCCGACGGGGATCAGGTAAATGTTGCTGTTGGAGGAATTTTCTTTCTTGTTAAATTCAGTCACCACAAAAGCAATCGTTCTTCCGTCGGGAGAAATCTGCGGATCGGCGATTCGTTTCATTCCGATCAGATCGTCGAACACGATCGGACGTTTTTCCTGCGCCGATAACAGTGCCGGTACACATAACAATAAAAAGATGAATTGCATTCGTTTCATATGATCCTCCGGAATAATTCCTATTTAATCGCTATTTTGATGCAACTGCACTTATATCTCATGCCTACTCGATATTGATGGTAATCGTTCGCTGCTCCGGAATACGATAACATAAATTGATATCGTATCCGCTATCGGAACGATTCACATGCTTTACGAATGAGTACGTTCGATTCAACCGTCTATCGCCGACCGAACTATGTTCTTCGCCAGAGTAACCTGAGACCGTTCGCAACAACGACGAGGGTGCTCCCCTCGTGTCCAATGACTCCGATGGGTAAGGATATTTCACCGATCATCGCAAGGATCATCAGCGTTACCATGACGATGAATGCGAAGGTCAGATTTTGTCTTACCACTCTCCGGGTCCTGCGCGCTTCGCGCAGAACGCCGGGTAGTCGACTCAGATCGTCGCTCATGAGAAGAACGTCGGCGCTCTCAAGCGCGACATCGGTTCCCGCCGCCCCCATCGCAATTCCCACATCCGCAGTAGCCAACGCCGGTGCATCGTTGATCCCGTCCCCCACCATGGCGACGGCTCCGTACTCCCGCCTGAGCTTCTCGAGCGTTCTCACTTTTTCATCCGGAAAAAGTTCGGCGTAGATCTCGTCGACTCCCAGTTCGTTTCCCAGCTTTTCCGCCACCTGGCGATTGTCGCCGGTAATAAGCACGACTCTCCCGATCCCCTGATTCTTCAGACGTGCAACGGCTTCAGCGGATTCGGGCCTTATGGTATCGGAAATAACAAGAATTCCCCAGGGAGTTTCATCGCCGATCACGACGACGGTCCGGCCTTCTTTCTCGAATGCATCGATATACTCCAGATGCCGTCCATCGAGTTGACCGAACATGTTCTTTCGTCCGATCCGGACCGGGATGTCACTCACCCGCGCCTGTGCACCCATTCCAGTAAATGCCTCAAATGAACC
The DNA here is from genome assembly GCA_964495085.1 of uncultured Ignavibacteriales bacterium. Taxonomy (GTDB): domain Bacteria; phylum Bacteroidota; class Ignavibacteria; order T3Sed10-11; family T3Sed10-11; genus CAZBUK01. The sequence goes on along the minus strand of CAZBUK010000094.1, from coordinate 1,566 downwards.
GGCCTGGAGGAGCGGAATGCCCCGTTCCTCGGCGCCTCGAACGATCGCCTTGGCAAGCGGGTGTTCAGAAAGATGTTCGACCGATGCCGCGGCGGAAAATATAGCAAGTTGCGCCTCGGATAGCGACCCGATCTGGTCGTCCGCGGGATACCATACTCCCACCCGGGAGACAAATAATTCCTGCGGTATGTGCTTTCCGTCGTCAAACGGAACGATCGCGATCACGCCGGGACGGCCGGTGGTCAGTGTTCCCGTTTTATCGAATGCGACGACATTTACTTCCGCAGCTTTCTCGATGAACGATCCGCCCTTGAAAAGAACTCCCTGTCTCGCCGAGCTCGCGAGCGCGGAGAGTATCGCCGCGGGGATTGATATGACGAGCGCGCACGGAGATGCAACCACCATCAGAGTGATTGCACGATAGATGGAATCGGAGAAATTCCATCCCAGGAAAAGAACCGGTACGATGAACGCAAGCGCTGCGATGCCGATAACGGCCATAGCATAGTACTGACCGATGATCCGGTCGGTAAAATCCTGACTCCGCGCTTTTTTTTCCCGCGCCTCTTCAACGGTTTTCACGATCCGATTGAGTATCGAATTCTCGACTTCCACGGTCACCTTCACATCAAGCGCACCGTTTCCGTTGAGAGTGCCCGCAAAGACCTTCGATCCCGGCTGCTTCTCGGATGGAATCGATTCCCCGGTGATACTCGCCTCGGTAACCGCCGATTCCCCCCGGATGACGAGTCCGTCCGCCGGAATTTGTTCTCCGGGCCGAACCAGCACAACCTCGCCTGCGCGCAGGTCCTCGACGGGCACCTCGACGATTTTCTGTTCGCCGTTCACCGGCCGCGATACCCGTGCGGTTTTCGGAGTCATATCGAGGAGCGCGCGTACGCTTGTGTATGTCCTCCCCATCGCATACGTCTCAAGGGTATTTGAAAGGGAGAATAAGAACATCAAAATCGCTCCTTCGAACGGTTGACCGACTATGGCAGCCCCGAGCGCCGCTATGATCATCAGAAAATTAACATCGAACTTCCGCGCTCGAAGAGAATCCAACGCAGCCCGGAGACTGTAATACCCGCCCGATATATATGCGGCCATATAAAGTACGGCATGTATCCAAACGGGGATTCCGGAAATTTTTTCGGCGACATACGCCGAAACCATCGTAAGGAAACAAATCGCCGTCAACCTGATCATCCACGGGAGATGAGAGAGCGTTTCCTCTTCCGGCGAAGAGAATTTCACCGGTTTCTCGATAATATGAACGCCGTTTGTTCTTATAATTTTTCCGATGTCGGCGGGAACCGTGGAGTCGGAATGATACTCAACCTTCAATATATTCGTCCCGGGATCGTAAGCCGCATCCCTGACTCCTCTGACGGTCAAAATGCTCTTCAGAAGCCCGGCAAGGACATCGCCGGGAGGCATGTCCTGAAGCTTATACCTGCTGATACGCGTCGACGGTCGATTCAAACTTTGCGCCTCTTTCACAAATCATTGCCGGTCATTGGTGTCCAAAATAATTATTGACGAAGTGAACATAGTGGAATATGG
>CAZBUK010000093.1:0-14035 GCA_964495085.1 uncultured Ignavibacteriales bacterium | reverse complement strand
CCAATGCAATATTCCACTATGTTCACTTAGTCTATAATTATTTTGGACACCAATGTTGACGATTGAAGTTCTTCCTTCCGGATACATGCCGGGTATACTCAGGGGAGCAATGCCGCCTTTACACCTCCATCTGTTTCCATTTTCCCCGTTTGAACAGCCATAGCGTAAACAATCCTACGGATGTTTCAGAGATCATAATCGCCCAGAATACACCCGTGTAATCCATCCCGAGGGTTTTCGCCATGAAGTATGAGAGCGGTATCTGGATGAACCAGAAGAAAACAAGGTTGATCTTGGTCGGAGTGATCGTATCGCCCGCTCCGTTGAACGCCTGTACCGCGACCATCCACCATGCATAAACGAAGTATGAGTAAGAAACGATGCGCAGCCACATCCCGCCTACGGCGATGATGCCGGCATCGTCCGTAAAGATACCGACAAGCGATTCGCTGAAGAGGAAATAGACGACCGAGACTCCGATCAGGAACAGCATGTTCCAGAACCCGGTCACCCAGACCGACCGCTCGGCGCGATCGGGTTTCCGGGCGCCGAGATTCTGTCCGACCAGCGTTGCCACAGCGTTCGACATTCCCCACGCGGGCATCATCGTGAACATCATGATGCGCAGTGCGATCGTCGCGCCGGCGACCGCCTCGCTGCCGAATTCCGCGATGATGCGCATGACGAAGATCCACGACGTCATTGCGATGATCATCTGACCGATTCCGCCCAATGACGTACGGATGATTCTGGCTATTATCGGAATCTGAAGCCTTAGATACGACGGGCGCACGCGAATGTGCTTACCTCCCCTGAAGAGAAGCCAGAACTGCGTCAGCACGGCGACACCTCTGCCGATCATGGTCGCGATCGCGGCTCCTTCGATTCCCAGTTCGGGAAAAGGTCCCCATCCGAATATGAGAAGCGGATCGAGAACGATATTCAATCCGTTGGCAAGCCAGAGCACGCGCATGGCAATCGCGGCATCCCCCGCTCCCCTGAATATTGCATTGATCACGAACAGCAGCATGATCACTACATTCCCGCCGATCATCCATTGCGTATAGCGGTACCCATGTTCGAGCGTCCACGCATCGGCCCCCATTAACATGAGCAGATCCCTGGCAAAGAAAATCCCAATGATCGCAAAAGGCAGAGAAGCGGCTGCCGCGATGATGATGGATTGAATCGCGGTGATCCCGGCTTCCTCCTTTTTCTTTTCACCGATCCGCCGTGCAACGATCGCCGTAACCGCCATCGACAATCCCATCGCGATGGAGTAGAGCAGAAACAGGTATGTCTCTGTCAGCCCGACGGTGGCTACCGCCGATGCTCCGAGACTGCTCACGAAATAGATATCCACGACCGCGAACGTGGACTCCATGATCAGTTCCAGAATCATAGGGACCGCAAGTAAAAATATGGCTCTTTTGATGCTGATCTGCGTAAAATCGGCTTCCGATCCGCGGATAGCCATTTTCAGTTCCTGCCACAGCGAAGTGCGCGGCTCCGGCATCGGTACCGTCTCGTCCATTGCGGGAATTTCGATCTCCGCTTCGTCTCTCACTGCTTGTTACCTTCCGAAATCATCGTAAAATAAAATAATCCGGGTATCGACACCCACAATAGGTGTTCTCGTTGGATTCCTTCCCGAATCATCACCGGAATCCAAATTCGGATTGTGGATAATTATTTTCTGTACGTATTTATGCAGCCGATGTTGCACTTTCACACCGGAACCCGGGCGAACCGGGGATGCAGATACATAATCTCCCCGGTATCTCATCGTTCATACGATTGCAGTTTATCCTGCAGGTGTTGTCCGGTAAAACCGTTATAACGGCGACCGTCGGGATCATGTACCATTATGCGCGCGTTTCAACTCTTCGATATCGAGTTTTTTCATGGTAAAGATCGCTTCGGTGACACGTTCGACCTTCTCCCTATCCGGATCCAGCATAATTTCGTTTAATACCGTAGGAACGATCTGCCATGACACGCCGTACTTATCCTTGAGCCACCCGCACATCCGGGCATTCGGATCGCCTTCCTCTGAGAGTTTATCCCAGAAGAAATCGACTTCGCGCTGCGACCCGCAATTCACGATGAACGAGATCGCTTCGTTGAATCCGAACTTGTGATCCAGATTGCTGTCCATCGCCATGAGGACGTCGTCCCCGAGAGTGAACTGCGCGTGCTTGACGCTCCCCTCCCGCTCGGGAGCGTCGGATGCGCCGTGGCGCAGTATGCCGGCGACGCTCGAATTTTTAAAGATAGAGGTGTACTGCCGAATTGCCTCCTCGGCTCTGCCGCAAACATCACCGACAAAGAGGAGGGAGGGCGTTATCTTCTGTCCGACGTCCGGGATTTTACCGAGCGATATCTGCCATGAGAGTCCGTACCTATCGCTGAGCCAGCCGTATTTTTTACTCCACCCGTACTCGGAGAGCTCCATAAGTGTTTGTCCATCGTTAGAAAGCCGCTTCCAGAGGTAATCGACCTCATCTTCGGTCTCGCCCACGACGAAGAACGAAATAGAGGGATTGAAGGTGAAATGAGGTCCGCCGTTAAGAGCGAGGAATTTTCGTCCTTCAAGTTCAAACTCCGCGGTCATAACCGTACCTTCACGCATACCGTGAATTTCGAACCCTGTTCTTCCGTATCGCGTTATTCTTCCGGTTGCGGTATTACCGAAGATAGAGGTATAGTACGCCACAGCCTCTTCCGCATTGGTATCGAACCAGAGACAGGGGATAATCTGTTGAGAAGTCCCGGTCATGGATTAATCCTTTTATTAATTATTGAATTCATACCCGGTGATCTTACGAGCCAGCCGCTATACGGAATACCCTCTTCCCCCCGGGTCTCTGTTGAGGAAGAAAACATTAATCCTTCACGACAGGTTCAAACCAGTTTGCTGGATTATTGTAGAATAGTGGAGGGATCAATTCGTACGCTGAGTCGGATGTACTACTCCCGCCTGCGAGAATCTTGCCGCTCTCTCCGTTTTCTATCGCATCGCCCTTTTTATATCGTTTACTTCTCCGACAGCTCTTTGAGCTTAAGCAGCGCCTTCGGCCATGTAGTCTGAAACATTTCGACATACTCTTCCGTCGAATCCATATCGACCGCGACCTCAGTTGCGCCATTGTGCTCCCGGAACGTATAGCTTTCGATGGCGCCCGCCCACGGCTTTACCGATTCGCCCGAAGTAACCTCTCCCCCGTCCTGCACCAATCCGTAATGTTCTATGGAAACATGCTCGTATTTCCGGTTATCGAGTATTCTGCTCACCATTCCGGTAATTTTCCCGGATTCATCTGGAGCGACGAACAGTATTTTGCTCCCCTTGTTCCAGTCGCCGACGAAGTGAGAACCGGGCATGAATACTTCAGTCCACTCCTTATAGGTTTCGCTGCCGAGCATCGTATTCCAGACTTTTTCCTTCGGTGCGTCGATGACGATTGTAAATTGCAGTTTTTGCATAACGCTACTCCTTTCCTTCCGATTTCTCATAGCTCCCTGAATCGCAATGATTCATTTTTCCGGGAATTCATCCTTCGGGAAAATTATTTTTTCATTGCCGCTTCTATCACTCATGCAGATAATACAAATTTGTCTCCCAATCCTTCGGATCGGGTTTGTCTACGCCCATGACCGTGTATTCTTCGATCGCAAGGGTGGGCATCAGGTTATGCTTTTCAAGATGTGCCATTACCGCACCATGGGCTTCGCGGAGCCGGCTGTAATCGCCCATGACCGTCAGCTGCACGGCTTCTGATTCGGAAACGTGCGCGAGTGAAAGGTCGGATGCATAAACCTCGTTTATTCCTTCGACCGGATTACCGATACCGAGCTCGGTTTTACCCGCCGCTTCATCCCAACTAAAGTACAGCGCCGTTCCGGGTCCCGCCGGGTGCACGTTGTTCTTTTGTATATACTCGTGAACTTTTCCGAAAGCGGTTTGCCACATGTTCGTATTGGTAATTTCGCTTATCGCGATCTCTTTGCGCCAAACGAGATACGTCCTTGTTGTAAATGTCGTATTCCGGATGTTTTGCTGCATCGCTTTTTCTCCTTTATTTACCTGCCGACCATGATATGGAATCTACGAACCCTATGGATTGTATTCCAATTTTATACAACTCTCTTCAATTCAAATCGGGAATAATCCGCTACCGCAAACCGAATTTATCTTTCACCCGGACGCACCTCGATTCCTATCCGGCGTCGGTCGTTGATGTGCTCCTACGGGATTTCAAGGTTTCAACGGTTTGGCGCTTGGCGCAGTGGCGGATTGTTAGCACAAATGTTCATTAGAAGGACTAAACTTGAATCTTGCACTAAACTGTCATAGAAGCACTTAACCCGCCATTGAGCCAAACGCTTGTTAGCGGTTCGTTGTTTTACTTTGGTTAAAGCTGCCCTTTATAATTTGGGTCAAAGTCCACCATCCATTCAATGCCGAATTTATCTCTAAACATTCCAAAATATGAACCCCAAGGACTGTCGGCAATTGGTATTTCAATCTTTCCGCCTTCTGAAAGTTTGTTAAATACTCTGTCGGCTTCTTCACGACTTTCGGTACTTATTGAAATTTTGCTTCTATTTTCGTTTTCGTTTACCGGCCCCATACTTTCTGGAACATCATTGCCCATTAAAATATTTTTTCCAATGGGTAAAGCAATGTGCAGAATTTTATTTGCGTCATTTTCTGCTACGGGGAATTCAGGACTTGAGAGGTCTTTAAGCCGCATAATTTTTGCGAACTCTCCACCAAAAACTGATTTGTAAAAGCTGAATGCTTCTTCGGCATTTCCATTGAAGTTAATGTGAGGATTTATTTGTGCCATTTTATTATTCCTTTATATTTAAAATTAGTAATTTATTTTCAGTTTAGTAGGAGGTGAGTGTCGCACCTACAATGACCGCTAACAATGTATAGCGGAGCATCACAACGCCGCATCTGAATAGACGGTTTTCTTCGAGCCGGAGATTCAACTTTATATCTGCCGGAAAAAACGGTTTCCCCCCGCCTAAAACAACCGGATGTATATAAAGCCGGTACTCGTCAACCAGTCCGTGTTTGATAAATGCGGAAGCCAACTCCGGCCCGCCGACGGCCATATTATTCCCAGGTTGGTTTTTCAGATTTCTGATTTCGTCGGGATCAACTTCCCTCAGCAGCCGAACGTTTCCTTTTACTTCTTTCAGGGTTCTCGAAAAGACGACCCGCTCTGTTTGCTTCCAGATTCGGGCGTATTCGAGTTCGTAATCCGTTAAATCCGGATTCTGGTCGGCCGTTAACCAGTAATCCATCATTTCCGACATTCGCCGGCCGTAAAAATTGATGTCGATGTTTTTCTCCAGTTCGTTGAAATGGCTGTGGAGTTCTTCGCCGGGCATGGTCCAGTCGATCTTACCGTCCCGGTCTTCGATGTAACCGTCGAGAGAGACCAGTTGTGCAAAAATTATATTTCTCATCTGTGGTTATCCTGTAAACTGTACATTACCCGGATAATCAATCATCCACTGCATCCCATACTTATCTATGATGGATGCGAACTTCTCGGCCCATTCGGTTTTTTGGAGAGGCATTTCGACTTTACCGCTTGACGAAAGGTCGTTAAATAACTTCTCCGCCTCTTCTAAACTTTCCGGTTCGAGAGTGATGTACACATTATTTCCAATGGTCAGCGGTTTGCCCATCGATTCGACGACATCATTCCCCATCAGCGTGATGCCGTTGCCGAGTGGAAGCGAAATGTGCGCGATTTTGTTCAGGTCATTTTCGGAAACGCCCATCGCGTTTTCGCCGAAGTCTTTGAAGCGTACCAGCGTGTCAAATTCGCCGCCGAAAACGGATTTATAGAAGTTAAACGCCTCTTCGGTATTTCCGAAGAAATTCAGGTAAGGATTCGCTGATTTCATGATTATGCTCTTTACTTAAAATTAGTGGAATTTTATGCGGTCGTATTACGGTGGCGAAATCGCATCGACGCCACTAAATCACCAAGTCGATAAATTTTTCCGAAGGGCTCTTCAGAAAAAATATTTGCTACTCAACAATCTGAAAAATCTCCCTCCGGCCTGTCAGGTACATCTCCGTGTATTTCGACATCTCTTCGGCGAGTTCGGGGCTCATCCGGGGATCAGGCTTTCCCGATTTATACTCTTCCATTTCTTTTTCGAAATCGGCAAGCTTTTCCACCTGCATCTCTACGACCACGGTATTGTAGTCCCCCACCATATCGGTCATGATCCTAACGTTCGGATCGCTGGAGAATCCCTTCCTAAACAATTTCGCAAGCTTCGATGCTTGCCCCGGTTTCGCGGTGAAAATTTCGCGGATGATAAGCATAGCTGCCTCCTCATAATTAATTTTTATATTTTAATGATCCGGCAAATCGATCTCAGACTTCAAATTTGCAGCGCCGTTCTGACCGATCGCTCTTATGAAGTTCAATTGTAATGAAATTTTTCATTTTTTCTCTCCATTATATAATATCGCAATCATCCGACTCAGCGGGCGAATATTTCAGCCATTTTATCGAGGCATTGTTCCATCCCCATTCTGGATAATGCCACGGCCCGCTCCGTCGTATAGCCGTATTCCGCGATGGTCAATTCGGTTTTCCCGCCACCCATCGATCTGAACGTTATCACATGGGGTACCTCAAAGGGAATACCCTCGGGCAGGGGCAATCCCGCTTCGTCGGGACTGAGCGCATTTCCGTGTTCGTCGGCGAAGCGGTGAATGAACTCTATTCGCTGTTGCTTTTCTATCTTTGTATATGCCCAGGTGTTGTAGAAGGTACCGAAGTCAGGTGCACTCATGGCAATGAGGGATGTACCCCCTTCACGGAAATCCATCTCGGCTACCGGTGCGGTAAAACCGTGCGGTCCCCACCATTGTTTCACGTATTCAGATTCCGACCACGCCTTCCATACCTGCTCGACCGGGGCGTCGAAGACGCGGGTGATGAGAAGATTTCTAGCCTCTCCGGGTAACCGTGCTTCGAGAAACGGTAGAACTGTGGATGCAACAACGGGCGACATGAAAATATTATAGTGCGTGAGCCCCGGCAGTATAGCAAGCTGTGCGTTCGGTCGTCCGGCGCCGTCCCATCCCCCATCGCGTATTCCGCCTCCGAGGAGTTCGAAGAAGCGGGCTATATGCGACGTCGGGAACATATCTGCATCGGCATATACGAGCATAACGGGGATTCCGAGTGTGCGGATCTCAGCGGACCAGTCATAGTCCCTGCTCATGAGATCGCCCATTTTATCAAGAAGGAGCGGGAAGTTCTCCGGATGCGGTGCAACGGAGACGTAATTCTGATACATCGGCGTCTGTTTGAACATTTCCGCAGCTGCGGCGGTTACCTCTGCCTGAGCGGCGAGTATCTCGGAATAATATCCATCGCGGCTGAACGGAGCCGAAACGATCACAAGCCGTTTCACGATATACGGATGTTGCAAAGCAGTACGCAAGGCCGTGCCTCCGCCCATCGAGTAACCCATTATATCGACCCTCCCGAGATCGAAATGCCTGATAAGCGCTGCGACGTCATCTCCCATGAGTTCCAGACGTATCGGGCGTTCGATATCGGCAGTTCTCCCATGTCCCTGCAAATCAACCGCGATTACCCTTCGTTTTTCCGATAGGGCAGGAAGAATCGGAGTGAACATGTCGGTCGAGCCGAGACCACCATGCAGCAGAATGAGAGGTTCACCCGTACCATGAATCTCATAATACATCTCTAAACCGTTTATGCTGGCATAGCCGCGATCAACAGCATCGTTCTCCGCGAAAACATCTTCCGGGAATGCCGCCCGGGTAATTGCAATAAGTGCGAGAATAAAGAGAGTTTTGATTGTTACCATAATAATTCCATCTTGCCGGTTGATTTCTTCACATATCTTTCTGAACTCAGTTTGTTACTTTCAACGTATCTTCATGTTTTTTCTTTTGTATCTGTTTGCTCGGCTTTATCCGTCGTATAGCTTATCATCCATTGCACGCCGAACTTATCGGCGAACATTCCGAAATAATCCCCCCAGAACATGTCCTGCATCGGCACCTCTATATTTCCACCTGATGAGAGCCGGTTAAAAAGAGAGTCCGCCTCGTCCCGGCTCTCGACGTTGATGGAGATATAGAAATTATTTCCGAAATTTACCTTCTGTCCCATCGATTCGAGCGCGTCGGTAGCCATGAGAATATTATCATTACCGATCGGCAGGGCGACATGCATTATCTTTTCTTTTTCATGTTCGGGGATATTGCCCGCATCGGAGGCGTCCTTGAACCTCATCAGCGCAATAAATTCTCCGCCGAAAACCGATTTATAGAAGGTGAACGCCTCTTCCGTATTGCCGGCGAAATTGAGGTAGGGATTCAGGGAAGGCATCGAAGTATCTCCTATGCTATGTTGTGTATATGTTTTTTAAACAATTATTACAGGAAACCGATTCATTTATCTCATTTCGATCCACCCCCCTCCTGAACCATCCGGTCCAGAGAGAGTTCGCGCACGGGCCGGACCTCGATGCATCCTATTCGAGCCGGCGGAATTTCGGAAGCGAGACGTATCGCCTCGTTCAGATCCCTCGCTTCGATGAGATAGAAGCCGGCTAACTGCTCCTTCGTTTCGGCGAAAGGTCCGTCGGTAACCGACAACATACCGTTCCGGACCCGTACGGTCACGGCGGTCCCGACCGGCTGCAGCGCCTCCGATGCAATACGGTGTCCCCTCCTGTTGAGACCGTCGCTGTATGCTGCGCACTCGTTGTCGTCCATTGCCCGTAGATTCTTTTCATCGCCGTAAACAATACAGAGATATTTCATCGCAAATTCCGGAATGCAGTGAGGGAAACCGAATCTCCATTCCCATAAAAATCCGTATTTAAACTATAGTCGATGCAGCCCGGCTGAAATCGACATGACGAACAGAAATATTTGGAGTTTATACGTAAAATGAGAGGAGCAGCAATCGCAGGAGGGTTCTACTTTCTTTACCGGTCGCGGATTCGGTGGGAAGCCGGCGAGGTGCAGCGATGCATGATGCCCGGATTGAATGTCGGTCCCGCGCCTGTACCTGCTCCCCTCGTTATTCGTTCCTCATCGGATGATTTCACCGCACCGGAATGAGACAAATGTACGAACGTCCCGCTCGATCGTGCATCAATTCGATATTATTTCTCTTTTCTGACTTATCGAAGCTCCCTGGCTGGGATCATGCGCTATCCGTTTCGGCAGGAAACCCTGCGGATACCGGGAGACGTATTCGTCTCCGAAGAGCCGATTGTGAATGAGCGTATTGCGGTAAATTTCCCAGTCGAACGCCCCTTTCCTGCGGAAATAGAGTGTGATGAATGAGGAGGAGACCACGATGAAGGTGGAATAGAGTATTGCGAGCCAGATCATCTGGCTCTGTACGGGGTCGGTAAAGCTCAGGAGGATGACCGCAAAGGCGATCGGTCCGTTCTGAATGCCGGTCTCGAGCGAGATCGCGCGCTGGAATATCGGCGGAAGTCCGAATCCGCGCGATACCCAATATCCGAAGAAAAATCCGAGAAGCCCCACGCAGACCGCACCAATATAAATTTCGAACGGCGTCCGGAGAAACAATGAACCATGCCGGATGAATGCCGTACCGAGCAGGTATAGAATGACGATTATCGCCATGAATCCTGCGGTATCCTCCGCTGTCTTGGCCCAATCGGGCCTTTTTCTACGCAGCAACATACCGAGTGCAACCGGTATGAGCACCAGCAGAAGCGATGCGATGATGTTGCCCGTCGGGATAACGAAATCGGTCGTTGCTCCCTCGGCCCTCATCGCGTCGCTGATCTGCTGCGTGAAACCCGACGCGTAGAATTCCAGGAGGAGCGGCATCATGATGAGCGCAAGAATCGTCGATGCGGTGGTCATGGAGATGCTCAGTGCGACCGAGCCTCTCGCGAAATACGTGAACATATTCGACGTCGTCCCGCCGGGGAGGCAGCCGATCAGTATCAGGGCGATGGCGAATGCGGGAGGAAAGTTGAGCAGCGTGGCGAGACTGAAGGCGACGAACGGCATCAATCCGAACTGTGAGAGGAATCCGATGAGCATTCCGCGCGGATGACGGAGCACGGTCCGGAAATCGTTCACGGTGAGGCTCGCTCCCATACCCAACATAATCAGAAAGATCATCAGGGCCAGCAGCGCCTGATCACTCGCATAGAGAAGTTGTGTATCGAATTCCATATGATCCTCAGACCGAAACCGGTTCCTTCGCCGATAATTCTTTTATCGTTTTTTCGTATTTCCGAACGACCACATGCCGTTTTATTTTATAGAGATTGGTGAGCTCCTCACCTACCTGGAAACTTTCCGGCAGGAGCCTGAATTCTCTGATCTGTTCATACTTTTTAAAGCCGTTTTCCGTACAGACTGTCCTGCGAATCTCCTGGCGGATGATCCGCTGCACGGCGGGATCCTCGGCGAGTTCCTGAAGCGACGATGCCTGAATCCCCAAATTCCTGAATTCATCCGGTACCGGTACGATCAAAGCGCTTAGAAATTTCCCGTCCTGACCGACCAGCATGCAATAGTCGATAAGCGGGCTCTGCTGCAGGCGCATCTCGATCGGTTCGGGTTCGACGTTTTCCCCGCTCGAGAGGACTATGGTCGACTTGCTGCGTCCCATGATCTTCAGACAGTCGTTGAACGTGATCATGCCCAGGTCTCCGGTCTTCAGCCAGCCGTCCCGGATCGTCTGTTCGGTGAGCTCCGGCAGCTTGTAGTACCCTTTCATGACCTGGGGTCCGCGCACCCATACCTCCCCCTGTTTACCTCGCCCTTCATGCGGCAGGTTGGGATTTGGATAGAGCGTTTCACCGGATTCTATATCGGCGATCCGGATTTCGGTTTGGGGGAACAGGGGTCCAACCGTACCCAGGACGAGATTCTTATTTGTTCGGACCGCGATTACCGGAGACGTCTCCGTCATACCGTATCCCTCGTGCACGGGAATGCCGATGTAATTGAAGAACCGGTCGATCTCGATCGGGAGCGCTCCGCCGCCGGAGACGGTCGCCTTGAGAGACCCGCCGGCGCCCAGGCGGATGCGCTCGAGTACCGCTACATTGAAAAATCCGTACCAGGGCACGATCAGAAGCCATCGCAGAGAATGGAAAGGCACCATCAGAATTTTCTTCCAGGCCGGCTGATGCTGCAGCCGGAGATCTCTGTCGGTCAGAAAATATATAGATTCCTTGTAATGACGCGCGAGGAAGTAGGCGATCCGGAAGAGTGCGCGGCGAACCGGATGAGATTCCCGTATACTTTTAAGTATGCGTTCGTGCAGCTTCTCCCAGAGGCGCGGAGCGGATCCCATAAAGGTCGGCTCTACGTTTTTCAAATCTTCCGCGAGCGTTCGCGTGCTTGAGTAGTAGGTACACGCTCCGCAGCTTATTGTGTACATCTCGAAGACCCGCTCGAAGATATGCCAGATCGGAAGAATGGATAAGACGCGGTCGGTGCAATAGTGATCGCTCGGTATAAGCTTCACCTGCGAGATCATATTTGCGTGAGTCAACTGGACTCCCTTCGGCTGGCCGGTCGTACCGGAAGTATAGATCAGCGTAAAGAGATCGTCCGGCCGAATTTTTCCTATGCGTTCCTCCGCCCGCCGGTCTCCCTGCGCTCTGAGCCGGGCGCCCTGTGTACAGATATCCGTCAACGAGCGGGTATCGGAGGCAGTTTTCCCTTCCGGATCGAGTAATATGATCTCGCGAAGATCGGGCATATGGGCGCGGAGAAACAGGAACCGTTCCTGGAGCAGCTCGGTTTCGACGAATGCGACCCGTATTTCCGCATGATTGACGATATAGACGAGCTCATCATCGGTGACGTCTCTGCCTCGCGGGACGTCGGCAGCGCCGCAGAGTTGTACGCCGTAGTCGGCCAGTATCCATTCGAATCGGTTATCGCCGAAGAGTCCTACATGTTCGCGGGCTTCGACTCCGAGTTCGATCAGACCTGTGGCGAGCTCGAGTCCCCGCTCATACAACTCGCGGAATGAAACCGGTTTCCACCGGAGTGCGGTGATGCGGGTTGCGAATGCAGGAAGGTCGCCGTAGTGGTCCGCCGCTTTGCAGTAGAGTTCTGCAAGATTTGGTGCGGATATTCGGTCGATCATAACAATCCGGCGATGTGGTGATAGAGGGATTAAATTGTATGTTCGATTGAAACAGTTCCGGATCGTCTCCGGAGAGAAGTTCGGTAGTGTGGCATTACCTCAAGACTCTAGAAGGGAGGAATATAGGAGTTTTCGGAAATGAAAGCAACTTGTCTCGAGATGCCGGACTGGTGGTTACGCAGGGGTGCTTTCCGGACTGTGGCTATCAAACCACGGAAAAACATAAAAATTCCCTCCGGGATGAGGATTTATTAAAATGTTTAATCGTATCGTACACCTCAAAACACCGGTACCGGCATCCCCTTATAAAAATCCGTTATCGGGGGATCGATGATCTGATCGACCCGGACCGATGCCCTGTCTACCCGGACTTCGACGATAGCCGTTTTATTCACCGCGCGGCGTAGAATATCGAGTCCGTTTGCCACGACGCGGGATCCGAACTCCGCCTTCGTGAAGACGATCTTAAAGCTTGTCCGTCCTTTGATCTCCGGAATTCTGTGTCCGGTCGATTGTCCTTCCGGAATAAACATCGGAATCTCGGAAATGAATATCTCAGACGGCATGACGTAATTGATGAGGCGGCTATCCGCGTCCCGATATTCGACGAGGCGCGCCCGAACTTCAGGATCGGATTTTACAATGCGCGCCAGCTCAGCGATCGAATCCGGTTCGAGCCGTCCGATGGAAAGATATACTTCCGTATCCGATGTGTACGTGTATAGACTACCGATCGCATATGCATGGACCGCACGGGCGGCGGCGTACCATATCACCATCGCTGTTATATATACAGCGGCCGTGAGAACAATTCGAATGCTCTTTCTCCCGGGCCGCGGGATATAGCCGAAATACCGTTCGATGGTGCGGGGAAGAAACATCCCGTGGCCGCAACATATGCATCGTATCCGGGGAATTTTTCGAGGCAGATGCATTCCTCCATCCGCGCAAGCAGATAGTATACGAAACAGACGGTGACAAATCCGAATACGAGAAGGTATCTGGGCCAGATGATGAGCATACCGAAGCCGGCAACCATGAGCGCAAGGTACTGCGGATGCCTGATCGTGCGGTAAAGACCTCCGACCACCGCTCCCCTCCCCGATAGTTTACTCCGGTATATCTGCGCTGCCCCGACGATGAAACCTGCAAGTCCGCACAGCAGCAGAACGAATCCGATCGGTTCATGCCAGGTTATGATAAGTGACCGGGTTTCGCGGGCGATATGCGGCATGAAGAATCCGATAAGCCAGCTCGTCGATTCCGAGACGTTCAGGAGGTCGAGTCCCGGACCGTAGACGCTGTAGATATAGACTGCAAAGGGAGTTACCATGTATAAAAATTCGAAGGCAATGAGTGCGTAGAATACGACGCTCAGCCAGAATGCACTCCACGTTAACCGGTTATTGCAGGTAAAGTTCGAATTCATATGAGTCGGTACAATCGGTCTGTGAGGGGGGTAGTCGAAGATTGAAATGTGCTGCGGATCGAATGTATGACATGTTTCGATTTTACGGGTGACACTGATTTATGCACTTAATAGATTTTCCCGGCACTCTTCCTTCCTGAAACGATCATAGCAACATCTATGTAGTTCTTAATCTCCTGATTCCCCTCTCCGCTTGGGGAGAGGGGCCGGGGGTGAGGCTGCCATCGATCTACTGAATCTATTATACCGGCAGCCGAACAGATGCGGGATAAACTCCTTAGAGGGATGACGTGTAGTTTTCCAGCGATAACTACCTCATCCTGTTTGCATCATTCATATCGTTCCGGACAGTTCGCATTCCATGCGATCGGTTTTAATCCGGATGCTCTGTATCTCCCAAAGAGATTTACATCAA
>CAZBUK010000092.1:0-14482 GCA_964495085.1 uncultured Ignavibacteriales bacterium | reverse complement strand
CCTGCCCCGCTCAGGCGGGGTCTCCGCCAAAAAGCAGAGAGGGGGTTTGGGGTGAGGCTGTTAAGAATTTGCAGACTCTCTGTTTCTATATCTAACGCGCGATGATCCCGACAGGTCTGGATCAGGCTAAGCGAAGTCGAAGCCTGACATTTTCAGTGAGAGCGAAGTAGTCCCATGCACACAGGATTATTGCCGTTCGATGATATTGTTCGTATTTTGGGAATGTCACAGCAAAGGAACGAACCATATGCAGCCACCGGTATCGGTCAACAATGTGCCCATCGATATACCGCGTGATCGATGGGAGCTCATCACCCAGTGCCACCCCGAGGTCGGGGGCTATACCTTCGAGCTCCAGGAGACGGTCGAAAATCCGGATGCGGTCTTTGAAACAAGCCAGGGAGATAAAATCGCGGTACGGGAAATCTCGAAGGGACTCCACCTCGCTGTCATTTATCGTGAAAATGAGGATGGACGGGGAATTATGGTCACCTCTTATATCACACAGAATACCACACAATTTGACGAGTATAAACTCGCATGGAAAAACAATACGTAGACCAGATCCTCAAGATGGTCCCCTGGTTAACCGCGGGAGAGAACATGTGGGTCAGGTACGACCGGGAAGCCGACGTGCTCTATATCGACCTGCTCGATTCCGACCTCGTCGATAACGCCGAATTACGGGAAAATAATGTTATCGTGAGATACCGGCGTCAGGAGGTCGCCGGGATAACGGTACTCTATGCAAGCACATTCAAATCGGACGAATTCAACTGATTTAGCTGGCAACTCGTCGTTATTTTTCAACACCGCCTTGTTTTTTACGATTATAAATTGTATTATCTCCCCTATAAATAAACAGTACACCGTTTATGCTCTTGCCGTAGGCTGTTCTCTTGGGGTATTTCAAAGTCTGCAGTTTTGGTTTGAGCTCCATCAAGATCGCCGGCCAATAAAGGAATCGCAGCAAATGGTGAAACGAACCTACGCCATATCTGCGATTTTTTTATTTTTAAAGAGTCAAATGGGCTTGTACGCTCTGCCTCGCGGCAGATTTATTGAAAACCTAGCACAAAGGAGTTGTTCCTATGGAAAAAGGAACAGTCAAGTGGTTCAATACCACAAAGGGTTACGGTTTCATTAAACGTGAGACCGGTGAGGACGTGTTCGTTCACTATCGTTCCATCGTCGGCGACGGTTTTAAAAACCTGAAAGACGGCGAGGTAGTTGAATTTGAAGTCGAGCACGGGCAAAAAGGCCTGCAGGCGACAAACGTGAAGAAAGCATAACCCGGAAATATTTCTACGGTTTAATCCCGCACCGGCTCTCCGCTGCGGGATTTTTTTTTGCCCCTCCCCTGATTCCCTCCGCTCCAATCCAACGTTATAAATTCCGCCCCCGTGACTTTGATTTTATAAAAGTAATTACAATATTTGACCGAATATTGATTCCGAGGGACATATGTCTATGCCGGCGCCACTGCCATTTTCAAACGGTTCCGATCTTTTCAGAAAGCTCCGGAGGATATTCGCATTTCTTCTCGCAGGCCAGTTGTTGTTTATGCTACTTGTACTACTGCTGCGCCGCAATCAGGGAATGACGGAATTGTCTGCATCCGGGAATGTGTTTCAAAACCTTATTCTCATCCTCATCATCGCTTCTATTGTCTTCGGATATGTTGTATATTTCCGCGCATCCCGTCGGATAATCCACCAGATGCCGCTGCGTAACAAATTGATTGTCTTCTTCAACTCTTCCCTCGCCAAACTCGCTCTGCTCGAATTCGCCGGAATACTCAGTCTGATCGGGTATCTTCTGACGGGGGTCTCACTGTACATCGTACTCTTCTTTATGACCGTAGGATTGATGTTTCTTAACAGACCGACGATATCGAAATTGCATGTGGAGTTCAAATTGTCTCACGCCGAACGCCGATCGATCGAGTCGGACGAGGAACTGCGCTGACCGTGACGGGACCGCCTCATCGGTACCAGCTGCTGAATATCGCCTGTGACCCGTCCGGGCACCGAACACGGTCGCCATCGAAACCGTCGGGGGAATCGCCGGCGGGTTGAATTTCAACCTGTTATACCCTATTATTGAGTGAGTGCTTACGCCGAATCCGGCCGCCTTCCGGACTATTTCAGCGATCCGAACAACCGGACATTTCCCGCCAAATGCCTATGTACGGGGTGGACAGGTTACCGGTATTTCGAGTCGCCAGGTTCACCGGATAATCATCTCTTACTGCTTGTTTCATAAGGAGGAGTCATGTCAAACCAGCCGAAACTGGAAGGGGATGTCTATTATCCTTCCGACGCCGTCAAACAACAGGCACGATTAAAAAACTGGGATGAGCTCGCAGCATTTGCGGCGAAGGATCTGGAGGGGTTCTGGGCCAAGGAAGCTGAAGAGCTGGAATGGTATAAAAAATGGGACAAGGTGCTGGATGACAGCAAGAAACCGTTTTTCAAATGGTTCACCGGTTCCCGGGTAAATATCGTACAAAATGCCCTCGACCGCCACCTTAATACCTATCGTAAAAACAAGCTTGCGTTCATCTGGATCGGCGAGAAGGGTGACGTGAGAACCTACTCATATTTCGCCCTTAACCGGGAGGTATGCCAGTTTGCCAATGTCCTCCGGGCTATGGGGGTTACTAAAGGCGACCGCGTGACCATATACATGCCCCGCATACCCGAGATCGTGATCGCTATGCTTGCTACGGCAAAGATCGGGGCGGTGCATTCCGTGGTATACGGCGGTTTCAGCACGGACGCGCTCCAGGAACGAATCGACGATTCGTTATCCAAGGTGGTGATAACCGCGGACGGCGGCTGGATGAACGGGAAGATCGTCGAACTTAAAAAAATCGTCGATGAATCGCTGCGGAAATGCCCTTCCGTCGAATCGGTGATTTGTGTGATGAGGACCGGCCATGAAGTGCGGATGGAACCCGGACGGGACTACTGGTACCACGACCTCATCAAACTCCCGATCGCCAACGGAAAATCCGAGACCGAACAAATGGATGCGGAGGATCCGCTCTATATGCTGTATACTTCGGGTACAACAGGAAAACCGAAGGCGATTCTCCACGTTCATGGCGGATATATGGTCGGCGTGTACTCGACGCTCAAATACGTATTCGATCTGACGGACCAGGATCGTTTCTGGTGCGCAGCCGATCCGGGCTGGGTAACCGGCCACTCGTACATCGTGTACGGTCCGCTGATACTCGGCGCAACGTCCTTTATGTACGAAGGCGCACCGAGTTATCCATACCCGAACAGGTGGTGGTCGTTAATCGAAAAATACGGCATCAGCGTCTTTTATACGGCCCCGACCGCTATCCGCGGACTCATGCGGTTCGGTGAATCCTGGCCGAAGAAGCATGATCTCTCCTCGCTTCGTCTCCTCGGCACGGTCGGCGAACCGATCAATCCCGAAGCGTGGAAATGGTACCATAAGGTCATAGGCAGCGATCGTTGCCCCGTGATGGATACCTGGTGGCAGACCGAAACCGGAATGTTTATGATAACGCCCACACCGGTTGTGCCCCTGAAACCCGGCTCCGGGACGCGGCCGTTTTTCGGACAGGAGGCGGAGATCGTCGACGAAAAAGGGAAACCCGTACCGGACGGAGAGGAAGGTCATCTCATTCTGAAAAAACCATGGCCTGCAATGATGCGCACCATATACAAGGATCCCGACCGGTATGTTGAACAGTATTGGACAAAATATCCCGGATTTTATTTTACCGGGGATTCGGCGAAGCGGGACAAGGACGGGTATTTCTGGATTATCGGAAGGGTCGACGATGTCATCAAAGTATCAGGATACCGGCTGGGTACCGCCGAAGTAGAGAGCGCGTTGGTGAGCCACCCGGCCGTGGCGGAATCCGCCGCGATCGGATTACCTCACGACATAAAAGGCCATGCGATTCATGTGTACTGTATTCTTCGGGCGGGACACAAAGGAGACGATGCTCTCGCGGAAGAGCTGAAACAACACGTCAGCACGCATCTCGGTCCGATTGCAAAACCGGAAAAGATTAATTTTGTCGATTCGCTCCCTAAAACACGCTCCGGCAAGATCATGCGCAGGGTGTTGAAGGCGCGCGCACAGGGAATGGCCGAAGGAGATATATCGACGCTGGAGGAATGATTGCGGGAACCGGAGGTCGGAGATCGGAGGTCAGAGATCAGAGGTCAGAGGTCAGAAGTCGGCGGTCGGTGGTGGGAGTTGGAGATACGCGATTTTGGAGGATTGAATCGTTGGCAATGAACAGAACCTTGTTACCTTTTATTCTGAGCATAGATATCTGAATAAAAGGTAATAAGGATAATGTTCTTAATTTCAATCACTTATTTCACTAACGACAATCGCTGCACAAGTGACTGACCCCCGAATTCCATCCTCGTAAAATATAGGCCACTTGGCAGACGTACAGCATCGAACGATACCTCATAGACACCCGCCTCATACATACCATTGGCTAATTCTGCAACCATACGACCAAGTACATCATACACACGAAGCTGCACCATCCCGTCAGAAGGGAGACTGAAACTAATAACAGTTGACGGATTGAAGGGATTGGGATAGGATTCAAGCCGGTATGATAAAATTTCTTGATACACCCATTAGCTCGAATGAGAAAAACACTAACGTAATTTACCAAAGTGTATCTTTAACATACCGCCTGTAAAAGTTTTCTTGGAGTTCACACCTCCCCAGAATGAGCCGCCGACACCAATGTATCCACTCAATTCAATTCTGAATTCGGACTCGAATGCAAGACCTACTGTCGAAATATGAATATTTTCAAATTCTTTAGGAGTTATTTCGTTTCCTCTATCCGTTCCGTCTAAAAAACCGATGCCTCCGGATAAGGTAAATACGAGCGCTTCTTTTCTGAACAATCTTCCGTATAGTAGCCCCAACTCTCTGAAATTTAGAGCGGGTTCATCATAATCGGATCCTCCAGGATTAAATTGGAGTTCATCTCCTTTAAAATATCTTAATGTAAACACGTTTTCTTTGAATGCATAAGAAAGACTACCGCCAAGAGTTGGTCCAAAATAGCTTTTGCCAACTCCAAGACTGATCCAATAGCCTACATTTTCCTTCTCTGTGGGATTAGAATCCGACTCTGCTATTCGTGATTCAGAAGCATCAGTTAGACCTTGCATTGATATAGTCTCATTTGTTTGCGCGAAAGAGACTCTCAACATGATGATTCCGATAAGCTGTATATATAAAATTCGTTCCATAACTTTAAATATTTTAGAATGAATTTTTGCCCCGGCAGTCAAATGAATATGCATGAATGGAGACATCACACTCATTGTTGTCATTCTTTCTTTGGCATTAAAAATCAGGAAAGCAGTTTATTATACTTAAGCAATCTCTCTTAAATAATGAATCATTGCAGAGATCAACACGGAAATTGGGAAGGATAAAGAAATCCCATTAGCTTGAAGCAAGAAATATGCCAATGGTTATAAGAGATGGCAGTATATCTGTGATATTATTTCAGAATTTATACCTGTAATTTCGTAATAATGAGAAAGAGGGGGGGTAGGTTCTTAATTTTGAGAAGAAGATTTTTAGATATGATTATCTTTATAGTTCCTAAGTTTTCGGAGGCAAATAACACGGGGCGGTAATCGGAGGAGAGAGGTCAGACGTCGGCGGTCGGGTCGAGGGAGTGGATGATTGATAATTTCGTTAAGACGAAAAAAATAATTTTCGATTGAAGCAGATCCTCACCATCCCCTGCCGACGCCATGGGGAGATGATTGGCCGATACGGGAAAAATAGCCGTATGCAACCGTGGATATTTCTGCGGCCGCTTTCCGCAGCACGGCATCGTCTCCGTAATTGCTCATGAAGATTAAGATGAACGGACGCTCACCGAGTTCCACTATAGCCCATTCCGTAACGACGCCGGTAAGTGATCCAGGTTTATTCGCGAGAGGAACGGATGATGGAATGCCTTTTCTGAATTCCGAATCCTTCGGCACCCGGAGTATATCCAGCACTCCATCCCTGATTTCCGGCGGAATTTTCTCGCCCCGGTAGAGCAATTCCATAAGCGCCAGAGCCTCAGCGGGCGTTGCGAGATTCTCTTCACCCCGCTCCGATGCCGCCGCATCCATCATCCTCCGTCCAAGCCTCATATTCCTGAATCCCAGTTCTCTCATCCGCGCATTTATTGCATCGAAACCCAACAGATCGATTATATGATTTGTAGCCGTATTATCGCTAAAGGCGATCATCAGCACCGCCAGATCATACACCGATATTTCGGAGGATTCGTCTCCGAAATATTGAAGAACTCCGCTTCCTCCGACCGTCTCCGTCTTTTTTATCCGGATCCTTGAAGAAAGATCGACTTCCTTCTCCGCAGACTGGTACATCATTTCGATCAGAATCGGTATTTTAATCGCGCTCGCCTGCGGGAAGATCAGGTTTTCATTAATGAATAAACTTTCTCCCGTCGAGAGGTCTTTCATTGCCACACCGACGATGCCTTCCGTATTCCGGGCGACCTCCCGGATCATTTGGAAAGCTTGTTCCATTAGAATTTTCTGATGCGATTCCTGCGCACTGAGCGTTAAAGAGGAAACGAGGAGAATCGGAAGGAGGATTAGGGATTTCATAAAGGGCCAACTTATGCAATCTGAACCGGAATTCGAAGGAATACCGGACGAAACAGAAAAGGGGAAGACATTGCATCCTCCCCTTTTCTGCTACTCTAACTGCAGGATATTATCACAATATAACTACGGCAAACTATTATAGACCAGCCGGTTTATTGGCAACCTGCTGGGCCTTAATTTCCTGGACCTCTTTGCGCACTTCCTGAGCTTTCTTTTTTAGCTCGTTCATAGATTTACGAATTCGCGTACCGGCGGACTTGTTGCCCTTGTCGTAAAACTTTATGAAATCCTTCTCAAAACTGGCAACGAGCTCCTGCAATTCTTGAAATCTGCTCATATAGTGCCTCCTGTGAAATGTGAATTAGTAGGTTGTGATTCCGGGGCTCTACAACTCGTAAATCATCTCCATTCAGGCCTCGAATCGTTGTGAATTATGTACTACTATTTATACCTTGGGAACGTCACTTTATTATTTATCGAATTGCGTCGGTATAGCGTGTTTCCTAAATGAGTTAATTCACGCAAAGTAATCATCGATTATCGAAGTAAACAAAGAAAATCAACGGGTATAAAAATGTTAACCACTTAGTCGTCAAAACACTTAATCAAGAGTTCTACGTTTATGCCGATTAACTTCCCGTAAAATATTAAACCAACGGTATAACTCTTTAACAGGAATAAATATAGCAAATTTTCAATTTAGAGCAAGGTTTTCGGGGTAAATTCATCAATTTTCTGGGATTTTTTTTTCTTATGCATATTTTTATTAAATACAATATTATTGCGATATTCGAACATAGTAATCCCGCAAATCGAGCTGGAAACGGGAATATCTCATAAAATGACGAAGTGGAGTGGATTAGCAATAGACCGATCTTCTCATTTGCCCCGGTTGCCGAAGGGCAGTCGATGTTGCTTTTAAGGGATTCGGGCAGGAAATATGAATTAAATCCGTTAGATATTCAAGGTAGAACCACAGACATCTTTTTAAAACTCATTAACCGCACAATACACTCCCGCCGTTTACATTAAGAATTTCACCGTTGACATGATCGGCAAGTTCGGATGCTAAAAACAGAACGGGACCGGCGATTTCATCCGGACCCGGGACGTAACCGAGTGGAATTAGTTTCAGAATTTCCTTTGAAACGACGGGGTCGTTTAATTCTTTTTGAGTCATCTCCGTGTTAACCCATCCGGGAGCAACGCAATTTACGCGTATTCCGAACGGTCCAAGTTCTGATGCAAGCGATTTTGTGAATGAAATCAGCGCACCCTTACTCGCAGCATAATGGGAATGTTCTGCTTCGCCGCGTTGTCCGGCCGTCGAGGAAATGTTTATTATCCGACCGCCTTTTCGCTTTTTAAAATGGGGAACGACAGACCTGCAGAGCAGAAACACCGATCGCAGATTCACCTGCATTGTTTGGTCCCAGACGGCGGGATCCATCTCGTCTATTTTTCCGTAAGTCCATATACCCACATTGTTCACCAGGATCTCGGGTTCGCCGAATTCCCGAATAACGGTCGGAATCACTTGTTCCACCCCGGCCGGATCTAGAAAATCAGCTTTGACTGCCAGCATTCGATGGCCTTTTTCCATACCCCGCGAGACCATCGTATGTGCGGATTCTTCCGAGATTGAATAGGTAAAGGCAACACTGGCGCCCGACTGACAAAAAAGTTCGACACAGGCGCGTCCGATACCCCTCGATCCGCCGGTTATTATCGCCGTCTTTCCGGATAAATCGATCATTGCGTTACTCCTTAGAAAATGCAGCAGGTTGCGGCGTGAGAGAACATGATACCGTAATGTAAGAAATGACCCGAGAGTTTTCCACTGTATAAAATAAAGTATTTTGTTAATTACCGGGAAATCTTCCAATTAACGGACAATTCCTATCGCTGGTCAAGGGCGTGCACCAGCAGCGATGTGTCCAATGGGGATCAGCAGCTATTCACGCTGCGATACGCTTCGGTCGTCGAGAAGGGTTGAAGTGAGAGATTTTTGGCTAATATCGATCTATCATCAGGGAATCCCCATGAGGATAGAAGACGTATGTCTTCAACGGATGAGGCTTTTAATCTCATCCCCAGCTAAAACGAAGAAAATGATGCTTATTGACTTGTCCCATTGCCGTTACTCGACCGAATGTCGCATTTGAGCTTGCTGAGCATCAATCGGATATGGCGTCTGAGATACTGTTTCAGGAATTCTACATCGAGCAGGTCGGCTGGTATCTGGTCGTATACGGAAAAATCCTGCTCTATGAGGTGACGATACGTGATCGCGATCGAATCGACCGAATTCTGTTCGAGCGCTTTCAGAAATTTCTGAGCTTCACCGATCCGGTGATTGATGAGGTTTTTGGTTTGTGTTCCGTTATTAATACGATTTATGTCGGCCATATGTATCCCCCGTTATAGGCTGAATTGAAAACGTTAAAGTGAGCACATTATACTACCGGTTGGGGGGTATAGCTGTGGCGCAGAGCACATGAATTATTAGAGTCCGTTAAATATAATTCCGGCCGGTTGTCCAGATTGACTGAATTCGAACCGAAGCTAATCGACAATTGATGCCAACACTTTCCAATCTATTTCTCCCTCCCGCAAGACGTCGTATTCAAGCAGCATGGTTCCACGGATATGTCCGTCTTCGAAAAAGGCGAGTACCCATCGGGAGTTTAATATCCTGATTTCGTCAGGCGACGAAAAGCGCATAGTTCCGCCAAGCACACCGTCATGGTCGATGAGATCGTCGCGATTCAGCAAATCACGTTTCAGATCCTCGACGGGATTCGCGAGTCCCTTTTGCTGCAACATCCGGGTCTCGAAAGAGGTTAGCGGCGAGGTTTCCCTTACAGACAGCCGTTCATCTTGCTCCCTTGTTCGATCAGGCGAATATTGTATGGATTCGAGGCTGTCTAATTCTGCCCGGAGTGACGATATACTCATCTTCGCTTCCGATAGCTGCCGATTCCGGTCCTGTAGATCGATATATAAATAAACCGAAATAATAAACAATAGAACGAGCATCACGATCATCGCTGCGGATATTTTACTTGATCTTGGTTCACTCATATTCATTGTCTCCTGTGTATAGTAGAGTATACTCGATCCATGCTATCCACCGTGCGTTTGAAATCTCCAACATGTTCCTCCTATACAGGCAAATCCGGTCCTTCCTACGCCTCGGCAACTTCGACGTTATTAAAAACACCCAAAGATATAAGTAACAGAATAAGTATTACATTAACCACCGAAACGGTAATCAATATTAGTTATGTCAACGAGATACTTTCCGCGAAAACAGTACCGGTATATGAATTAAATTGCAGATCAGATGATAAATATGTCGGGGGGATATTACAGCTTGTCAATTGTGAAAGGCGAAGTTGTCGAAGAAATTTCCGATACCGCCTGAATCTTTTTAATCCTCTTTGTACATACCAACCACTTTTTTTCCGCTTAGCTCGGCGATCAACTCCTCCGCCTCTTTAATTCTATCAGCCCCCTCGAATCGCTTGTCCTCTTTCTCATCCCCGTTCCCGATCGAAATTATCATTGTCGGCACGTATCTGATCTGGTACTGCATTCCATATCGCATCCCGACGGGATTTCGGGTATTGTACGGATAAATGACGATCTCGTATTCCTCTTTGAGATAATCGATATATGGACTGATCGTCTGGCAGCTCGGACAGTCGGGATTGAAAAAGTACATGATCGTATATTCCGGACGCTGCTGCGGTCCCCCCTGCGTCATCGAAAAGAGAAGCGAAGCCAATATAATAATGTTCATACCCTGTACCCTTCAGTGCCTGAAAACTATCCGTATACGTTGGTGCAAGTTAAAAAATAAGAACGTGGGTGTCAAGTTTCCGGAGTTTCAAATGCAGGTGAATTTTCGTATACTACCATCGGAATACACTGTCTTCATCAGCATTTCCGGATATCTCCCATGCTTTTCGGTTCAATCAGAATTTTTCTCGGCATCGTTTTCCTGGTCACCGGGATATCGAAGATACCAATTTTTCAGGCATTCGTGTACAGCATCACCGAATTGACGCTGCTCACCGGATGGATCGTTTATCCGATCGGAGTCTTCGCGATCGCACTCGAAATCACCATCGGACTCGGACTTCTCCTGAACAGACAGGTGAGAGCGCTGAGCGGAATACTCTCACTGCTGATGGCATCCTTCCTGGTTCTCCTCTCTGCCGCCCTGTTCAGATTCGAGCACTACATCTGTACGTGCTTCGGCGTGCTCGGACTCGCCCTCCCGGTGCACCAACAGATCCTGGTTGATTTGGCCCTGCTCAATCTTTCCGTTTTCCTTTTTCTCAACTCTCCAAAACATTCGTCGTTGCAGACCGGCAATAGGTTCAGAGCAGTCATGAAAACTACGTTTGCAGTAAGCCTGCTTTGGTCGGGTGTTATCATTCTGCAACCTTCTATCATATTCGGCGAAAAACCGGATTACGGAATTGATGAAAAGATTTTACTTGACAAATTATCGGTATCGACGCAACCGCGCCTGGTAATGATGGTCGATTTCGGGGATTTTTATTGCCCGGACTGCCTCGATGATTTTGTCGGCATCTCGGCGTCGGTAAGCGAACATCCGCCGGAGACCGGAGCGAATGTTTCGATCGTGGTGAGACGGATTCCGTTCATGGAGGAATCGGAGCAGCGTGATTTCGTCGATGACTGGAGGCAATCAAACGGCGTACATCTTCCGATGATTATCGATACCGGGGAACTCTTCGATAGATCGAAGATTCGCAAATCGGCCGTCCTGCTCTTCGACCGGTACGGTAATCTTTTGGCGTACGAGACATTGCCGATGGGATCGCGCAGGCGGAATGAGGTGGTACAGCAATTCCTCGATCTCCTGTAATTCATCCCGGCCGGGTTCATTTCACCTCAAATCATCGGATAACAAAATTTATTACGTGCCGCCCGGTGTACACGTCCGTGCAGATGTGCTGAGTCGCATATGCGTTGACTCCCTCCGACACGGACGACAGGGTAAAAATACGACGGGGTTCGTCGCTATGACGAACCCCGTCCGAATCCGATACAGCGGTATGACAATCAGGCGCCGGCACGAGCACCGAGAGCTTTATCCATCATGAGCAGTGCAGCTCCGGATTCTCCGGCCATTTTATACTGTTCGAGAATTTCCTCCGCATGCTGCTCCTCTTCCACCTGTTCCTCGATAAACCATTGGAGCATGACCTGTGAAGGATAATCGTTCTCCTGCACGGCGGTTTCGTAGCACTTGTTGATCAATCCGGTAACTTTCCGCTCGTGCGCCAGAACGGATTCGAAGATCTTTTTGGGCGATGCAAAATTATGCGGCGGCTGTTCGATCGCCTGCAGCGTCACCTTGTCTCCGCGGTCGAGGATAAACTGAAAAATCTTCATTGCATGGTCGACCTCCTCCTGCGCCTGATGTTTCAACCAGTTCGCCACTCCGTTCAGATTGATTTCGGAACAGTGCGCCGACATAGACAGGTAAATGTACGCCGAAGACAGTTCGTGCTTCACCTGTTCGTTGAGCACCTTCAGAACCTTTTTATTCATCATTATCGGTAGTCCTCCCGTTGATTGAGTGATATTGGATTTAAATTAGCGTCAAATTGGAAAGGCCTGCACCCTCCGGGGTCACCCTCGGGCGGAGCTTTGAATTCACCGTCGATATAGATTTTTACCGGGATATTCGTATCTTTTAAACTGCTCTGTATTATAAAGATATTTTTTGAATTAACAAACCCCCGCATACGCAACTCGGCGCTCAATGACAGAAAACTTGCTCGATCCGGTCATTCTTTTCTTCATAGTCGGAATTATCGCGGGAATTTCCCGCTCCGATCTCCGGCTCCCCGCTGTACTCTATGAAACTCTCAGCATCTATCTGCTGCTTGCGATCGGTCTGAAGGGAGGAGTACAACTCGCACAGTCCAATATTGCAGATCTGCTTCTCCCAGCGGGAGGTACGATCCTCCTCGGTCTGATAATACCGCTCGTCGCCTATTTCATATTGCGCAGACTCGGAAGCTTCGGTATTGCGGATGCGGCCGCAATAGCGGCGCACTACGGTTCCGTCAGCGCCGTAACCTACGCAGTTGTGCTGACCTATATGGAGCGCCTCACGGTGCCTGTCGAGGGATTCACGACCGTTCTGTTGGTACTGCTCGAGATCCCCGCGATCCTCGTCGGCATCTTCATCGCAAGAATAAAATTAACCAGCGGGGGTATACGATGGGGCTCGCTGCTGCACGAGGTATTTTTAGGAAAGAGCGTATACCTGCTGCTCGGCGGACTTTTGATAGGTTACGCGGCCGGACCGGAGAAGCTGGCTCAGCTCGATGCGGTCTTTACGCATCCGTTCAAGGGAGCACTGGCATTTTTCCTGCTTGAGATGGGAATCGTCACCTCTCACCGCCTGGCGGATCTCAGGCGGGTCGGCGTATTTCTGGTCTTCTTCGGCGTCGGCATGCCGCTGCTCTCGGGAGCGTTCGGCGTCTGCATCGGCTGGCTGGCCGGACTGTCGGTCGGCGGGACCGCCGTCCTGGCGACGCTCGCCGCAAGCGCTTCGTACATCGCCGCGCCCGCCGCAATGCGGATTGCAATCCCCGAATCCAATCCGACATTGTACCTGGTCGCATCTCTCGGCATCACCTTTCCCTTCAATCTGGTTTTCGGAATTCCGATTTATTATCATATGGCGCTTGCTCTGCACGGCCTGGGAGTGTAATGCATGAATCTGAAAAAACGGAAACTGGTCACCATCGTCACCGAGGCGATACTGGAGTCGATACTCATTCCCGACATGAAAAATCTCGGCGTTCACGGCTATACGGTCACCGAAGCGCGCGGTGAAGGGGCGCGCGGAGTACGCAGCGCCGACTGGAGGTACAGCCAGAACATCAGAATCGAAGTTATCTGCGACGAGAAAACCGCCGACCGGATTATCGAACATGTCACGGCGAACTACTATAAAAATTATGCTATGATCCTCTTCCTCCAGGAGGTTGAAGTTACCCGTCCTGAGAAGTTTTAACCATTCCCGTGTTCCCACCGGCACAGCTTTCGGAGCCGGTTAAAGCGCAAGAATCGGGTGGTTCAGGGGGATGAAAGTTCGTATACTTCCATACGATTGACCGGGTACCGAATGTTCGTTCACCGAAGGTACAGCCGCTCCCGGTAAATCAGGACACGCGGAAGCCGGGATTATAGAGACTTTCCGATATCTTTGTATCACTTAACGGGAGACCATTATCGGGTAAGAAGCATGACCGATTACGAACGCATCGAGAAAGCCATCGAGTACATAGAAGCGCATTACGACCGACGCCCGGATCTCAGGGAAATAGCACGCAGCGTCAACCTCAGCGAATTTCATTTTCAACGACTGTTTAGGAGATGGGCCGGAATAAGTCCGAAAAGACTGATCCAGTTTCTCACCGTAAACCGGGCCAAGGAACTGCTTGAAGATTCAAGGAGCATCCTCGATACGGCGTTCGAATCCGGTCTCTCCGGTCCGGGGAGACTCCACGATCTCTTCATTACGTACGAAGCCGTAACGCCCGGAGAGTATAAAAAACGGGGTCAGGGCGTCAATGTTAATTACGGAATTCATCCGACTCCTTTCGGCGATTGCCTGCTGGCCATAACCGGTAAGGGAATCAGCGATATAGCGTTCGTGAGAAACGGCAATCCGGACGATCTTATCCGGTATTTAAAGGATAAATGGTCCTCGGCAAATGTATCGGAGAATCGGCCAGCTACAAAACGTTATG
>CAZBUK010000091.1:0-14689 GCA_964495085.1 uncultured Ignavibacteriales bacterium | reverse complement strand
CGTGTAACCATCCAGAAGTTCGATCCCTACATCAACGTCGACCCGGGAACAATGAATCCGTTTCAGCATGGCGAGGTGTACGTGACCGATGACGGCGCGGAAACCGATCTCGATCTCGGCCACTATGAGCGATTTCTCGATATCAGCACGAGCCGCCAGAACAATTGCACCACCGGACAGATATACTATGAGGTGATATCCCGTGAACGGCGGGGCGACTACCTCGGCGCGACGGTGCAGGTTATCCCGCACATTACCGATGAAATCAAGAACCGCATTACGGCGCTCGCGAGCGGCGGAAAATACGACGTGATCATAACCGAAGTCGGCGGCACCGTCGGCGACATCGAAAGCCTGCCCTTCCTCGAAGCGATCCGCCAGTTTACCCTCAGCGTCGGCAGACGAACTGCGATCAACATTCACGTTACTCTCGTTCCCTTCATCAAATCGGCCGGAGAATTAAAAACCAAACCGACCCAGCACAGCGTCAAGACGCTGCTCGAAATAGGCGTTCAGCCGGATATTCTCATATGCCGCTCCGACCGCCGCCTGACGAGAGAATATCGCGAAAAGATCGGACTGTTCTGCAACGTCCAGCCGAATGCCGTCATCGAAGGACGCGACGTCGAATCGATCTACGAAGTGCCGCTGGCGTATGCGAAGGAAGGATTGGACGATATCGTCATCGAACACCTGAATCTTAAATGCGGACCGAGAAAGATCCTGCTCTGGCAGCAGCTGGTCGAGAAGATCAAACGTCCGAAACGCGAAGTCAATATCGCTATCTGCGGAAAGTACACCGACTATCCCGACGCTTACAAAAGCATATCGGAATCGTTCGTCCACGCCGGCGCCGCGAACAACGCACGCGTGAACATCAAGTGGATCGCGTCCGAGGACGTGGAACACAACGGCATCAATTCAAAATTCAGCAACGTCGACGGGCTGCTCGTGCCCGGCGGATTCGGAGAGCGGGGCATCGAAGGCATGGTCCGGGCCATAAAATACGTGAGGGAAAGAAAAATTCCGTTCTTCGGGATCTGCCTCGGGCTGCAGTGCGCGGTCATCGAATATGCCCGCAATGTATCGGGATTGAAGAATGCGAACAGCACCGAATTCAAGAAGACGAACCACAACGTCATCGATCTCATGACGGATCAGCGAGGGGTCAAGAATCTCGGCGGCACCATGCGCCTCGGCTCATATCCCTGCGTCCTGCAGAAGGGAACGAAGGCGCATAAAGCGTATAAGCGGGAATTTATTAACGAGCGGCACCGGCATCGGTACGAGGTGAATAATAAATTCAGAAAGAAATTATCGGATTCCGGATTGCTGCTGAGCGGTCTCTCACCGGACAATAACCTCGTCGAAATGGTCGAAGCCAGCGATCATCCATGGTTCGTCGCAGTACAGTTCCATCCCGAACTGAAATCCCGTGCGGTGAACCCGCACCCCCTCTTCCGGGATTTCGTGAAGGCAGCGCTGGAATTCAGAGAGAACGGCAAACGGGGAAAATCTTAACGTCTAGTCGGTCGCTGAGATAACGGCTATCTTCTCTCCACGAGGTCCGCTGCCGTTACCCGGAGAATCGGATATCTTCCCGTACGCCGCAGTTGAGCAAACTCGCGGTACTGCATGAGATTATGCATCGATTCCGCCTCGAGAGCAGTCATGATCAGATTCCGTTGCAGTTGATTCAGCGGGACAAGCCGGTCGCCGGCCTGGGCGATATAGATCGCCGTCTGCCGCTCAACTTTCGGGGTGATGATGTCGGTATCCTCTATTTCCCGGGTTTCGAAGCTTTCAATTAAATATTCCTCACCGGCAATCACTTCTCCCTCCTCCATCTCCCGCATAAGCACCGATCGTTTCTCGAGCAGCCGGATGATCGCGCTTTCCTGTACGGGAACGATATAGGCTTCCGGCGCAGGTATCCGCTTCCCGGGTACGACGTTCCGAAGGTAATTTGCGATCTCTACATGTATGGTGTCGCGAACTTCATACTCTCCGTTTACCCGCTCCACGCCGAGAACGGGAATCGAGAGCGGACGTCGGTCACCGCGGCGCAGCATGATCGGCACGAATTCAGACGGTTCACCAATGAGGAGATCGCTTCTCGCATTCCTGACGAGAGATGAAATTTCTTTCTTGCGTTCAGCGCTGAATTTGAGGAGGGTTTCCACCGCGTATCGCTGCGAAGCGGTTCTCCGTTCGATGTTATCGGACGGCGTCAATCCGTTCTTGCCCTCGAGGATCAAAGAAAAAGTATTGAATATACCGAAGCTTTGCCGGCCGTCGTTCACGTTCGTTGTGCTGTACCTGATACGCGCCGGGGATCCGACCAGATAGTTATGGAACGTGTACCCCGCGGCATTCAGATGTTCGCCGGCGAACGATAAAAATTCATCCTCGGCGAAGGTCCGGATTGCCGGAGAAGTGTTGAGGTTCGTCGGGATGCCGAACTGCGCATCGAACAGCTTGATATATCCATGTTCCAGCCATGTCTCTACCCATGGTTGATATTCGTGGATGTCGAGGGTGACATACGGCTCCCACTGCTGAAACAGCTTATGAAGTCCCTCCGTTTCAGGAGCAGTCAATATGAGATGGTTTCTGTTCAGGTCTATGCCCGAAGCATTTGTCCGTTCATAATTTTCGGCCCCGTCTGGATTTACCTGCGGCACGAGGAGAATATCCAGATGTTCGAGGATATCGTTGAGCTTGCCCGCGGCGAAATCTCTCGCCAACGCCAAGGCCGCTTCTTTTCCCGAGGGTTCGTCCCCATGCTGTTGTGCAAATATAAGAACGGTCAGCTTGTTGATCCTGTCGGTACCGAATTCTCCCGTCCCGATCCTCAGATAAGGAATAGGCCTTCCTTCGTCCGAAACCCCCAATGTATCCAGCTCGATGTTCGCGCTCTGCTGAGCAAGCTTATTCAGGAACGCATGCATTTCATCGTATCCGGTAAGCTTCTCGTACCGCGTCTTCTCGAGAGGAGTCTTTGTTTCCCGGAGCGAACACCCCGGCAGAACGGAGAGCAGACAGGCGAGCATTACCAAGCAGAGATATTTCATGAACCATTTCCGGAAGTGATGTAGAGAGATAGGAGCGAACACAGGTATATTATACTAAAATAGTGTATAAATGAAAATAGAACCCAAGCGTGAATCAAACAGCAGTCGTGCTTTCCACGTCATTTTTCTTGACTATCTGAAGGGCTTGTTCTATATTAAAAAATGCGACGCAGCACAGATTTCCCGGAGCGTTCAACCGGCATTCCGGTGTGATGGGAATTCGTCCATGTACGCTGCATCAAGACCGGAACTCGCAGGAATATTGTATATCATATTTCGGAGAGTAACATGCGCATGAGACGTACCTTGGTTCACGGTCTGTTGACCGGATTCATTCTCCTCCTGATCGCGGGATGCGGGGCATCGGAACGATCGATGCACCGCAACATCTACCGCTCCAACCTCGGCGTCACCTGGCAGAGCTATGTTGCCGAACGAATAATCCCCATGCTTGAAAACCGATACGGCTACCGAATCAGGACACAACAGATAGACTTCGATTATATTCTCATCGAAACCGAATGGAATGCCCGCCGCGTCTATCAGAATGAGGCTTCATTCGGAATCGTTGCAGCCTTCGACAGAATAATCATCGAAGCCAGATCCCGGGGAAGAGTGTCAACCATGACTCCCGATGAGCACCGCCCGTCGGTGAGTTATGTGTTCGAAACCACGTACGATTTCGCACCCGATATCGAGAAAAGACAGATAGAAATCGGTATGGAACTTCGTGAATATATTACCGAGATCGAGACCGAGCTGAAGCGACTGCTCGAGATCCGGATTTAGCAGAAATGAACGGTAGATGCTGCCCGGCTTATCCTCCTAAGATCCGATACTCTTCTGTGAGGTGACGGGGATATACCGCACGACTGAAAGATTCATGATTATGCGGGGAGAATTTATAACGCCGGCTACCTGTTCGACCAGGGTCCATCCTCTGCGAGGAGAACGTCTATCTGGACCACCATATCGTTGAACATTCCAGGACCGCTGAAGCCTGAATCTTCGAACTTGATGTATCCGTCGCGCCCGATCGCGAAACGGGTCGGAATTCCGCGTACCCCGAATTCCCGCACCGACGTATCCTCGTCGAATAATACCTGAAACGTATAGTTGTTCTTATCTATAAACCGGTTTACCCTGCCGGTCCGATCTTCGCCCATCTCACCATCCCAGGTATTGACCGCCAGGAAAACTACGTCATCGGTATCCCGAAAATGATCGACAACCTTCTGGAAATACGGAAACGCCGAGACGCAGGGGCCGCACCATGTTGCCCAGAAATCGACGATCACGACTTTCCCTCTCAGATCCGCGAGGGAAACAGGCTCGCCGTTCAATCGTTCGAGCGTAAAGCCGGGAGCGGGTTTGTGCTTCATCGCACCGGAAAATTTCTCCCAGAGATACCGGTACGATTCCGCTTCTGCTTCCTTAAGATATTCGATGAAATGCAGGTCCGATCCATGGATTTCAACATACAGCTCGCGCAAATCGGTGATCAGATCATCGGTCGTTTTATTAGCGACGACTGCGAGCCGGCCGATCTCGAGCGCTTCTCCGTATCTGTCTGCATTCCCGAGGACTTTCATATACTGAGCGTTGACAAGCGCATGTTCACCGTTATTCAACTCATGCGCGGTGCGGATTTTTTCGATAGCGGCATCGTGCTTTTCCAGTGATGAGAGTGCAAGCGCGTGGCTTATGAGCGCCCTCGATTTCAGCCAGATGTGTGTTTCGATAAAACTATCGGATTCGGTCAGCCGCGCCCATTCGCGATCCGTTGCCGTTGCCGGCCGGGGTAACCGGGGAGGTTCATTGAGAAGTTTCTGCATTTCGAGTACAACAGTTATGATCTCCTCGGGAGTCTTCCCCCCGGTCTGCAAGCCCAGAACGACGATATTATACATCGCCGGATTCCGGTAGGGATAGGTTCGAATGAATCCGAGCGCCTCTTCAAGCCTCTTCTCACGCACGAGGATATCGGTGAGCTGCTCCGCAAGCGAAACCGAATTTCCGTCCTCCGGAAAATCGTTCAAAAAATCCCGTAGCAGCCGGATGCGTTCGCCGACCTCTGTGCTGCGGTCGATCCCCATCCTGAATCTGAATGAGCGGCTTTCGCGATGCAGGGGATCGGCTTCGAGAACGCGAGCCCGGTACCCGTTCATCTTTTCCGTATCGCCCAGGAATCCGTGAACATGTGCAATTGCGGCGAGCACCGACAAATCATCCGGAGCCAGCGATTCGAGTTCCGAAGCGATGTCCAGGACAAGCTTTTTCGCCGCGTCGGAATCTTCCTGATCCCGGAACGATCCGGCGAGGCCCAGCATATACATCCGCGCGATATCCGGATGCCGGGGATAGAAACGGTAGGCATCCGCGAATATCTTTTCAGCCTGCTGTTGATCGTATTCTCTCAACATCTCCGCACCGGAATATCTAGAGACCGATTCCCGAGGATGCAGGTACGATCGTCCCCGATGATAAAGAGATGCGGCTTCCGGTTTGCCGTCCGCGGAATAGAAGAGGAGCTCCCAGAATGATCCGTCTCTGTCATCGTCGATAGTGCCGTCGGTAAATTTAAACGTCATGTAGCGCGTTGGCCCGATCGAGGCGGGATCCAGCTCAGTCTCCCAGCGATCCCGGACCATACTCATCGGGTATTCGCGGAAGATCGCTTCATCGCCCTCAATCCAGTGTATAGCGTAAAGCGATAGCGACACGGCGTTCCGGATGGCCGCCTCCTCTGCCAAGGGATCGTATGTGACTGTAAGACGGGAGTTGTACTGAGGTTGGTCGGGATTGACGGTCACCGGATCCTGAGCAAAAAGGATTACCGGAATAATCAGTAAAAGCGATATAATTCGTTTCATAGTATTCCTCGACTCGGTATCTGAGAATTCTTCCCCCTCCTCTGCGTACGCGGTTAAAGTAACAAAATTCCGACTCTCATGAAAGGTATTTTCAAGAACCGGGAACCGATTCGTCATCGGCGATCCGCGGAGCAATTTTGAATCCGGTAAATCCGTAAAAAAGAGCCACTATAAAACCCGTATAGCACATAATCGCCCATGGCAGATACGCAGCAGTCGGAACATCGAGCGTTCCGGCCATAAACACACCGGCGATGCTCCATGGCACGAGCGGCATTACTACCGTGCCCGAATCTTCGGTTGTCCGGGAAAGATTTTTGGCCGCCAGTCCCCGTAATTTATACGCGGGCGCGAACAGTTCGCCGGGAAGCAGTATGGAGAGATATGAACTCCCGGTCATCACGGCGGTTGTGATACAGGAGGCAACGGTTGCGGCAACCAGCTTTCCGGTGGTGTCTGCTATCTTCAGAAGACGGTCGAGTAAAACCGCGAGCATGCCCGTCCCCTGAACGATCCCTGCGAAGGCGAACGCGCATAGTGCGATCAGCGTAACGTTCATCATCTGCTGCATACCTCCCCGGGTCAGCAGGGTGTCGACGATCTCGGTCCCCGTCGTCGATTGATAGCCCGTTACACAAGCGGCGACAACGTTGGCGGGATCATGTTTCTGGACGGCAACGGCGAGAATTATTGCCGTAAGAACCGAGAGCAGCATACCGGGGATGACCGGCTTCTTGCGGATACTCGCGTACAGGACGATTGCGGGGGGAAGCAGCAGGAAGACGTTAAACCGGAAATTGCCTTCGATGGCCGAATTAATGAGCGCGATGCGTTCTGATTCGACGGCAGTAAGTTCGAAGCTCATCCCGGCGATCAGATATACGAGCAATCCGAGCAGCCATGCGGGAGCGGTCGTCCAGAGCGTATGGCGTATATGATCGAACAGGTTGCTCCCGGCCGCTGCGGGCGCGAGATTGGTTGTGTCCGAGAACGGAGAGATTTTGTCTCCGAAGTACGCCCCGGCGACCACCGCACCTGCCGCCATTTCAAGAGGAATATCGAAACCGCGCGCAACCCCCATGAATGCAACACCGACGGTACCGACGGTTCCGTACGACGTCCCGGTCACGACCGAAATCAGGCTGCACACGATGCATGCCGTTACCAGGAAAAATGATGGGGATATGATCCGGAGGCCGTAGAAGATGAGCATCGGAATCGTGCCGCAAGCGATCCACGACCCGATCAGAGCGCCGACGATGATCATAATGCTCATGGCCGGCAATCCTTTGCGGATACTTTCCATGATGCCGGTTTCGAGCTCCGCATACGAATAACCGAGTCGGAGTCCGACCAGACCGGCCGCGCTCGCTGCCGCGATCAGCAATAATTCTATTCTGAACCGGAGTATGCCGTAACCGACCGTCAGCAGCAGAGCGAGGACGATGAGCGGCAGCATCGATTCGGTAAAGGTAGGCTTTCGTCTGATCTGATCCATCGAGTCGGGTACCGGAGTAATTGAGCAAGCTTGCCGAGGTAACCGGCGGATTGTCGCTCTACGGCGAACGTGCGTACGAGAGCGGAGGCTCTATCTCGTCTGCGCCAATCGCGTTTGAAGAAACGCCTCTATATCGGATTCGAAGAACTCCCCCACAACGATATGCCACCTATCGGGTTCCTGCTTGTCGAAAAGTATATAGAAAGGCGTCCCCCACCGGCGATAATCATCGAACATCGAACGAAGGGCATAGTGAGTCGTCTGCAGCCGTATATCCGGATTTACCTGCCGGTCTTCGCTTCCGATGAGAACCGGGAACGGCAATCCATGATCCGCGACATATTTTTTAACCCTATCCGGATTACTGTAGAGGAAGGTGAATACGAAGTCCAGACCGAGCTCATGGTACTCTTCATAGAGCCGGAGCGCGGAAGGGAGGTTATGACGGCAGTTCGAGCACCACTCCGCATAATAGCCGAAAAGCAGGATGCGTGAGGACAGGTAGCCCGGTTCATCCGATTGAAGAGGATTTACGGGCCGGCCGTCGATTCCTGTTCCATGAAAATCCGCAAACCTGAGCGCTCCACGGATAGCCGCGGCATCGTCCGGCGGGATCTCGCGATCGTGGATTAATTGTTCAAGCTTCCTGCTGATGTCGGCGACCGGCACCGACTGTATAACGGCATATTCAGCCTGGAATAAGAGAGATGCGAGGAATAAAAACGCGACCGCGATAGAGTTCATAACGATTCATCCGCCTTGAATTCGAGTCGATTTACTTCTATCTTTATACATTGGATCCGGGAATCGACGCACGTGCTGCCGCACTGTCCCCGGCGGTCCATCCCGGGAGTTCGGATTCCCGGATGCAACCATAGTGATAATACAAAAACACTTCTAATACATCAAGCGGCTGTATGTCGGCACTCAAACAGAAACCCTCATCCATCTCCATCCTGGTTGTCGCACCGGGAGTGATCATTCCCGGCGAGGTGATCAATTCACTCAGAGAAAAACGATATACCGTCACGTTGAACGGGAGCGAACACGATGCGCTCGCATCGCTGCGGAGACATACGTTTGATGTCGCGATCCTTGAATCCGCGGCGGGCAAATACGATACCGAGAAGATGCTTCGTGCGATCAGACATCACAGTCCGAAGTGCGCCTGTATCCTTGTCAATAACACGAACAACGTAGACGACGCGGTCGAGGCGATGCGGTGGGGCGCGTTCGATTATATCGGCGACCCGTTCAGCGAGGAGAAGCTGCTCCGATCGATCCGCAACGCGGTTCAGCGGAAAATTTTACAGAAACAGGTCGCACATCTCCGGAACGAGATCAAACAGCAGTTCTCGTTCGAGAGCATCGTCGGGAAGACGCCCGCAATGCAGACGGTGTTCAACCTCATTGGAAAGGTTGCGCGGACAAATGCGAGCGTGCTGATAACCGGAAGCAGCGGGACCGGCAAGGAGATGGCGGCGAGGGCGATTCATTATAACAGCATGCGGCGGGATAAACCGTTCATTGCGATCAACTGCAGCGCGATCCCCGAAACCCTTCTCGAAAGCGAACTCTTCGGTTACGAGAAGGGCGCATTCACCGGCGCCGTGAAAACACATAAAGGATTGTTTGAAGCCGCGGACGGAGGAACGCTCATGCTCGACGAGATCGCGGAGATGCCGCTTCCGCTGCAGACGAAGCTGCTCCGCGTGATAGAGAACTGGCAGATAAAACCGGTCGGCAGCGAACAGACGAAAACTATCGACGTGCGGCTTCTTGCCGCGACGCAACAGAACCTCGAGAAAGCCGTCGAGGAGAACCGATTCCGGAGCGATCTCTTTTACCGTTTAAACGTGATACAGATCCATCTGCCCGATCTGAAGGACCGGAGAGACGATATCCCCCTGCTTATCCACCACTTCCTGAGACTGTTTTCGAAAAAGAATTATAAACAGGAATTGACCATCAGCAAAGAGGCGGTCGAGATACTCTGCGCGTACGACTGGCCCGGGAACGTGCGGGAACTTGAGAACGCCATCGAACGGGCTGCCGTGCTCTGTACCGACGGGGTAATCAGGCCCGAAGACCTGCCGCATCTCGATAATACCATCCCCGCCGGCCGCCTGATCTCCGATCTCACGCAATCCCTCCCCACGCTCATCGATCTCGAGCGGGATTATATTTCACACGTACTTAAACTGACCGGCGGGAAGATCAAAGGAATGGACGGCGCTGCCAGTATGCTCGGCATGAATTACGGAACATTGAGAAGCAGGATGAAGAAGCTCGGTATACAGCGGAAACCAGCGATATAATGAGAATATTATCACGGGAGTGACATATATCTCACCTTGTATTCAACGTCCTTCGAATTATCCCCCTTTTCGACCCATATCCCGTATTATCCTCTGGCATAATCATTGCACTTGTATTGTCTATAGATAATATCAACCATCGATCTTTCTTTCACACACAACATACCACATAAGGAGCAGTACAATGACCTATATAATCGCAGAGCCCTGTGTCGGAACATGCGATACTGCCTGTGTCGATGTCTGTCCGGTAGATTGCATCTATCCCCCCGAGGGCTATACCCTGAGCGATGAAGATAAGGAGAAAATGAAAAGCGATAAAGAGATGCTCTACATTCATCCGGAGGAGTGTATCGACTGCGGTGCGTGCGAACCCGAATGTCCGGTCGATGCCATCTTCACCGAGGATGAAGTACCGGAACAATGGAAATCCTTCATCCCGAAAAACTACGAACGCTTCGGGTTGACGCCGCCGTAATGGCGGCCGGGTTCGGTTACCAGCATAAAGGCGGAGACATGCTCCGCCTTTTGTTTTTTTGAACGGGATTGAATGCCGGCATGCTCTCGCGGCGGCAGTCGTCGCGTCGGCGTTTTTACAGTTTGTCATTTTATTCGGTTTTCAT
This sequence comes from uncultured Ignavibacteriales bacterium, assembly GCA_964495085.1. Taxonomy (GTDB): domain Bacteria; phylum Bacteroidota; class Ignavibacteria; order T3Sed10-11; family T3Sed10-11; genus CAZBUK01. The sequence continues at coordinate 4,303 of CAZBUK010000091.1, read as the reverse complement.
GTATATTAGATGTCACCCGGTATCGATCCGGGAATTACCGATCTGCATTGTATAAACCGACGAGGAATGAAAGAAGATACTGACGATTTCAATAAAGAGGTGATCGAGGCGAGCTTTACGAAGCCGGTGCTCGTAGATTTCTGGGCGGAGTGGTGCGGTCCATGCAGAGTTCTCGGTCCGGTGCTTGAACGACTCGCGGAGTCGAACGCGGATACATGGAACCTGGTAAAGGTAAACACCGAAACTCATCCCGATATCGCCCAAAAATACAATATCCGGAGCATCCCCAACGTTAAGCTCTTTATCGACGGCGAGCCGGTGAATGAGTTCGTCGGCACACTCCCTCAGCCGATGATCGAACGATGGCTGAAAAAGAATCTTCCGGGCAGGTTCGACAAGGATATGGATCGTGCCGCGGAGCTGATCGAAGAGGGGAAAACGGCGGATGCCTCCCGCTCGCTTGAAGCGATTCTTGCAAACGAACCGGGAAATCACCGCGCGCGGACACTCTTGAGCAGTTTGATTTTCCGCTCGGATCCTGAACGCGCCCTTGGAATGCTCGAAGGGATAGAAGAGGACTCCGCATATTTCGAGACGGCGCAAATGCTGAGGACCCTCAGCAGCCTTCTACAGAAATCCAGTGGAATTGTTCCCCTCCCCGATGCGCTGATTAAAGACATCTATCGTGCGGCGATAGAGGATTTTAAAAATGAGGACTATGACGCGGCGCTCGGGAAATTTATCTACGTTGTCAGAAACGAACGCTACTATGACGACGACGGTGCACGAAAAGCATGTATCGCCATCTTCAAATACCTCGGCGAGGAGCATCCCGTTACGCTCGCTCACCGCAGAGATTTCGGCAACGCTCTCTATATCTGACCACCCTTCCTCCGGCGACTAACCGCCGGCGGAAACCCGAAACATCGCCTCGCTATTTTTTCACGCGCACCGGATACGGGTCGCGCCGCACTTCACGGGGCGGATTTTCATCCAACAGCCGCAACGCTTCCTGCACCGCACGTTCGAGCTGCGGATCGCCGCCGTCTCTCATTCTCGCCGGTTGCTGTTCTACCTCGATGTCGGGCGCAACCCCCTCGTTCTCGACCCGCCATCCGCCGTCCACCGTATAAAAGGCAACCCTCGGAGCGGTCACACCACCGCCGTCGATGAGTACCGGATAGTCGTAAATGCCCACCAATCCGCCCCATGTACGTGTGCCGATAAGCGGACCGATTCCCCGTTTCCTGAAATAGTACGGCAGCGCATCGCCTCCCGATCCGGCCCATTCGTTCACGATCATGACCTTCGGGCCGTCGATGGCCGCGAGCGGGGTTTTAAAATCCTTCCCGTCGCGCGTCGCCCAATAGTTCAGCACAGGTCGATTCAGCATCTCGATGATATAATCCGCCGCCGTTCCGCCGCCGTTGAATCGTTCATCGATAACAACCCCCTGCTTATCCAGCTGCGAGTAGTAGTATCGATTAAAATATGTATACCCCGCACCGGCGGTATTGGGAAGATATACATAGGCCAGCCGTCCGCCCGACAACTCGTTGACCCTTCGCCGGTTAAGCTCAACCCAGTCACGCGATCTGAGTTCGTTTTCCTGTGCTACCGGAACCACCGTGACTCGGCGCGCTCCCTGTTCCGAAGGACGGTCGTTTATCAGCAGGACTGTTTGTTTCCCCGCAGTCGCTTCAAACAGACTGTATATATTTACCGGTGTCCGGAGAGGTCTTCCGTTCACGGCCAGAATATACTCTCCTTCCCGGATGTTCAATCCGGGCTCGGTCAGCGGCGCGCGCAGATCCGGATTCCAGTTTTCGCCGGTATATATCTTTGTAATTTTATAATATCCGTCGACGATCTCATAATCGGCTCCGAGGAGACCGACCTGGACCGAAGGGGGATTCGGCGAATCGCCACCGAACACGTAACTATGTCCCACGGCCAGCTCTCCCATCAGATGCTGGAATATATATGTCAGATCCGAGCGATGGGAGACGTGTTTTACCCAATCGAGGTATTTTTCCCTCTTTTTGTCCCAATCCGCGCCGTGCATTCCAGGGTCGTAAAAATAATCCCGGTTGATTCGCCATGCTTCGTCGAACATCTGCGCCCATTCTTTCCGTGGCTCCACCCGCATTTCCATCGCTCCGGTGTTCAGTTTACCGTCACCAACCTTAGCCGCCTTATCGCCGTCGACTATTCCCCAGACATTCCCCTGCGCTCCGTACAGGATCTTCTTCCCGTTACCCGAAACGGCGTAGGTCTGAATACCGGTGAGCGCTGCGGTCGATTCGCGCTTTTTCATGTCGTAGAAATGCAGGGTCAATCCTTGTTGATTCGGAACGTTCTCGGTATAATAAAAGAAGCCTTCCTCGCCTGCGGTAAGAGCGGTGTAATTCCGGGGTGGGATGTTCTCCACCGAGAGTATCCTTTGATCGATGCCGTCGAGATCGATCCGGACATCTGCCGTCGATCCGGATTTGTCTTCCTCCTTCTTATCGCCGTCGCCCTCATCGGGTTTCTCCTCGTCGCTCTCGGGTTTGAGGGGGGACGGTTCATCTCTGCTCAACACGACGAGATAGGCGCTTCGGGTCACCGGCCTGTCGAACGCCATCATATCGAGCCAGCCGGTATTCAGACCGAAGTTTGTGCTGGCGAGGAAATAGAGATATTTTCCGTTCCGGTCGAACGCCGGAGTGATGGCATCGGAGAGTCCGTCGGTGATCTGGAAGGTTGTATTCCGGGCGAGCGAATAGACGAAAACCGCCCGCATGTGATTCTCAAGACGCTTGGCATAGGTTAACCATTTCGAGTCGGGAGACCATACCGGAAACATGGTACGGACGGGATGATCGTAGGTGTCGGTATCGACCCGGACCGGTTTATCCCCAGTGATATCGAGATACCAGAGATTCATGTGCTTATCGGTGAATGCGAGCTTCTTCGAATCGGGAGACCATGTGAGGAAATAATAAAACCCGGAGCTGCCGAGGGTTATGCGGCGTACGGGTTCCAGTCCGGTCTGTTCGCCCAGCACGAGATGGTATTCGCCCCCTTCGTCGGAGAACCAGGCGATATGTTTTCCGTCCGGAGACCACCGTGGATTTCGATTATGCACTCCGGGCTGCGTCGTCAGGTTTCGGACGTCGCCTTTTTCGGCGGGTACCGAAAAGATATCTCCGCGAGCTTCGAAGACGGCACGCACGCCTCCCGGTGAAATATCGAAATTGCGAATCATTCCATCGACCGCGGTATATCTCGGTCTGGCCCAATTGATATCGCCCGTAACGTCGATGGGTACGGGAGCGCTCCGCCCGGTCTGCGGCTCGTACGAATGAATGTATCCCGCCTGTTCATAGACGATCCTACCTCCACCCGCGGAGGCGGAACGGACATCGTAATCGTCATGAAACGTCAGCTGGTTGAGCTGTTTGGTCGCCGTATCATAACCGAACAGGTTCGTAGTGCCGTTTCGATCCGATATGAAGTAAACCGTCGTCCCGATCCACATCGGATCGGTATCGTTGCTGTTTTCACGCGGGATTTTCTCGATCTCCATCGTCGCCAGATCGGCGATCCAAATCGGCGTGGTTCTGCCGCCGCGATAGTGCCGCCAGACATTGTTCGCTTCGGGATATGGGACATAGGCCATGCGCCTCCCATCGGGGGAGAATACTCCCTTATGGGCGGCAGGGAGAGAAAGGACCTCCGGGAATCCGCCATCGTGCGGGACCGTCCAAAGCTTCGGATAGCCGATCGGTGCACTCGATCGTCCCGATGAAAATACCACTGATTTTCCGTCGTTCGTCCATCCGCGCGTCAGGTCTACGCCGGGATGATAGGTCAGACGCCTCGGCTCTCCGCCTTCGACAGGAACGACGAATACATCTGTATTTCCGTCGTATTGTCCGGTAAATGCAATCATATTTCCGTCAGGTGAGAAATACGGCAGCATTTCGACTCCCTCGGATGTGGTGAGCCGGCGTGCCGAACCTCCCGCTCGATCGACGACCCAGAGATCTCCGGCGTGGAGGAAAGCTATGTGAGTTTCACTGGCGGTTGGAAGACGGACGAGCCGGGTCGGCTCTGCATTCGCAGCCGACAGTATTACCAGGGAAAGGATAAGTCCTGTGAAAAATCGATGTGCAAACATATATATCAACTCCCGGGAATATAATGAAAAGAAAAGCACAAAGGTGAATTGAGATTAGAGATCACATCTGACCAAAATAAAAAATAAAGAATTTTGAATGATTCAGGTTCACCAAGCCGAAATCGTCGGGGTTGTGGG
>CAZBUK010000090.1:0-14737 GCA_964495085.1 uncultured Ignavibacteriales bacterium | reverse complement strand
TCCCCGCTCAGCGACGGGAGCGAATCTGCATAACGTTCCGTGAATTGTTCGGAATATCGGCTCAAAGTACTGAAGACGATCTTCGGATACTCGTATTCACTATTCCATTGCTTCGCTGCGAGAAACTGGTCTTTCGGTACGCCGCCGTTATCTCCTATCGTCGAATTCATCAGCACCAACTCGTACGGGTATCCCTGTGCTTCGAGCTTTTTCAGACGCTCCCACATCCGCTGCTCGATCGCCAGCCCCCCTTTTTCGAGTCCGTAAGCCTGTCCTTCGTTGTAGGCTTCCGTCCGGTAGACTATCACTTCCTTCGTATCAGAGCCTACCCAACGGAACGCTTTCGGTATTGAACGCTGGAGCTTATAGTCTCCGAACAGCTCGTTCAATCCCGCGACGAGCAACCGGACGCCGGATTCGCTGAGCAGACCGGGAAGCCTCCATGCGAATCCGGGGACATCGTTATATACCGCACCGTTATAAACGATCCCGTACCGTTGGCTGTATTCGGCAGCCTTCCCGAACGCCCGGATCATCTCTTCCTCGCTCACCCAGCCGGTGTATGGATTTGTGTAGACGGGAGAAACCGCAATTCTTCCCGCCCGGATCAAATCCATCAATCGATCGAATTTTTCAGCCGGACGGCCGAGCTCATACTGATGCAGCTGCCAAACAGTTTCGATGGTCCAGGTGAAATCCTGATGTTCTTCGCAGAGCGAAATGACATCGTCGAGTGTCTTCATATGAAGCTCTTTTACGACCGGCTGCGGATGCGTATACCCTATATCCGTGTGGCTGAGGAGCATCAGATGCATCTCATACCGCGGCGTCCGTGAGAGGGTTATCCGTTTTTCGATACGATTCCCGGAAATAGTCAGACCCGCGCGTGCGACGACATCCGCCCCGGGTGCGGGAAGATATACCATGTGCCGTGATTCGCCGAAGGGAATGCGCTCGAGATCTGCCTCATAGGAAGTATCGGGCAGATCGATTTTTACAGAACCCGACCGGATATCCGGAAACGGAGATGTAACGATGAGATCGAATCGCTGCTGCAGAGTTCCGTCTGTCTCCCGGTAAAAGAATGTCGACACGATATCGAACCCGGCTTCAGTCCTGCGAACCGGCAGATGCGTTTCGATCTGTGATACCGGCTGCATATCCTTATCCAGCAGACGGGCAAAAAATCCCCATTCCCACCGGATCGGCTCGAAGTATTGGATAGATTCGTTCTGGTGGGTATTGCCGACCTTCACCAGCAGAAAATTCATACCCTTCTGCAGCCGGACCTGGATCGTATCGTTATCCTGCCGCGCATTCCGGACCTGCTGGACGGAATACACCTCCTGCCGGTTGAGAAAAACGGTCAGGTGCGAATTGCTGCCGCACAGCAGGAATACTTCCCGTTCGTCGGGACTATCGATATAGACTGCGGCGTATCCGACTTTTGCCTTCCATATCTTTTCCGGAAGACTGCCGGGATCGGTCCAGCCGAGGGTTTCGTTAAAATCAAGGAAGCCGTTGTCTCCGGTATGCTGGGTAATCCATGCCACTTCACCGCTCCCGGTCAAAGCGCCGGTTTCGACTTTGTCCTGGTACGGCTCGATCATCGTTTCCCCGATTGCATCTCTCGTACCGATGCCGCCGAGTCCTACGATCGGCTGCTCGAACGGGCCGGCGACAAGCCAACCCGGAATTGAACCGTCTTTCGAAAGGGGGAGCGAAACCCTCTCTTCATCGGCGAGAAGCCGGAGGCCGGTAATTTCCATGATGAGAAATACTCCGATTAACTTTATAAGTGCGCCTGTCATAGTATTCTTCATTTTTAATGATAATTCCGTGGTGAAAGGGTGTTCCCCCACAAGCGAGCGAATCCCCTAACCTTTGATACCGCTCATAACGAAGCCCCGAATGAAATACCGTTGGAAGAAGATAAATATCAGTATCATCGGAATAATCATCAGGATCGTTGCGGCCATGAGAACGCCCCACTCGGTTTGATGCTGTCCGACGAACATTGCCAGACCGAGCGCCAGTGTTCCTTTCAATTGATCCGACAGGTATATCAGCGGACCGAGGAAATCATTCCACGCGAACATAAAGGTTAATATCGCGACCGTCGCGAGCGCCGGTTTAGCCAACGGAAGAACGATCGACCAGTATATCCTGATCTCCGAACAACCGTCGATCCGTGCAGCTTCGAACAGCTCTCTCGGTATATTCAGATAAAACTGCCTGAGCAGAAAAATATTAAACGCGCCTCCACCGAAGAATGCGGGCACGATCAGCGGTTTGTAGGTGTTCAGCCAGCCTAATTCCTTGAACAGCACGAATAACGGGATCATCGTCACCTGCAGCGGAAGCATCATGGTAACGAGCACGAATATAAAGAGCGCATCACGGCCCGGCCAGCGGAGACAGGCGAACGCATAGGCGACGATCGAGCTCGACGCGACTATGCCGAGAATGGTCATCCCGGTGACGAAGACCGAATTCCTGAAATACGTCAGGAACGGCATACGGGCGAATACCTCCGCGTAGTTGTCCCATCGAAACTGATCCGGGATCCATTGCGGCGGTACCGTAAAGATATCCTGATCGCCTTTGAGGGACGTCGAGACTATCCACAGGAAAGGGAGAATCAGCACGGCCGCGATGACGCATAATAGGGCGTACAATCCAATCGTCCGGTATTTTTTTCGGTTTCTCATGCTGATACCCGCAGGCTCAACGGGGGGTCCCTCCCTCGTAATAAACCCATCTTCTCCCGATTCGGAATTGCACCAGGGTAACGACGAGCGTGATCACGAGCAGCATCCATGCCATCGCCGATGCGTATCCCATTTCAAAATCATCGAACGCTTTGAAATACAGATACAGGTTGTAAAAAAGAGTCGAGTTCAATGGTCCTCCCTGCGTCATCACATACGCCTCGGTAAAGACCTGCAGCGAAAACATGACCTCGAGAACCATCCAGAGGAAAATCACCGGCGACATCAACGGGACCGTAACGTACCGGAACTTCCGCCACCATCCGCCGCCGTCGATATCGACTACCTCATAGAGCTGGTGGGGTATTCCCTGGAGCGCTGCGAGGAAAACGATCATCCTCCCGCCGCCGATCGACCAGAGACTCATCAAAATAAATGCGGGCTTGGACCATTCGGCGCTCTGCAGCCAAAGCGGTCCGCCGATTCCAAAGAACATCAATACATTGTTGATCAATCCATACTGGGGATTGAGCATCCACAGCCAGATGACCGATAAGACAACACCGGTAATAATAGATGGGAGGAAATAGATCGTTCTGAAAAGTTTAATTCCCCGGAGCGCATTATTTACCGCCACCGCAAGCAGGAGCGAGCCGATGATGCTGAGCGGAACCCGCAGTGCGGTGTAATACATGGTATTCCAGATTGCCTTCCAGAAATACGGATCCTGCATGATCAGATCCCTGTAGTTTGCCAGGCCGATAAACTGAGGTATCCGCAAAACATCGTACCGGCAGAGGCTATAGTACAGCGACATGACGATCGGATACAACCCGAATAAAAGAAATCCGAGAACCCATGGAGATACGAAAAAGTAGCCGGTAACCGTTTGCCGGTAGCGGTACGGTATAAACGACATCGACGGACTCCGCCGGTTTTTCATTGCACCTCCGGGGGAGACATTCGTCCGCGGACGAATGTATCGTATGCAAGCGACTCGTTCAGGGCATGCTGCACGACCCGTTCCGCCTGCGCAAGCGCCTCGGCGGGAGACTGCAGCCTGTGAATTGCGCGCTCCTGCGCTCCCATGAATTCCCGCCAGAACACATCGTGCGCCATCGGAACTATGGCGGGTGAGTGCGCGTAATCCATCTGCCGCACAAAGGCACCCGTCATCTCATCCTTCATGAAGACCGGATCGTACGCGGCAACCCTGCTTCCGGGGAACAGGTTCTCCTGCATTTCAAAAACGGATTCGAGCTGCGTCTCGGTTGAGACCGCAAGCTTCATAAGCTCCCATGCCGCGTCGGGATTTTTTGCGCCGCGCGGAATCGCAAGCCACCAGCTCCCGGAGGATGAAGCTGTCGGATATCCGGGAAACGAGGGAACGGGCGCAACTCCGAATTCGAGTCCCGGCTTATAGCGCTCAATCTGATCGAGAAAACTGCTGTCGAGTATCATCATCGCAACCTTCTCGGATAAAAATCCGTGCTGTTCTGCGGGTCCGAAACCCGCGACGAACGCCTGCACGTCGCCAACCGGGTATTCAAAGAAAAAATCGACAATCTCTTCGATAGCGGATACGGTCCCGTCGCCGGACATCGTGACCTTCCTTCCCCCGTCGCCGAGGAACCGGGCTCCGAGCTGCCAGGCCATGACCATCGATGTCTGCAAATTGCCGTATGTGGGGATATAGCCCATACGTACTATCCGTCCGCGTGCATCGCGCTCGGTCAGCGCCCGGTTATATGCTCTCACTTCTTCCCATGTCCGGGGGGGATTTTCAGGATCCAGCCCTGCATCGCGGAACAACCGCTTATTATAGAGAAAGGCGTAGGATGCGGAATTCACCGGCAGTGCGAACACCGAGCCGTTCCACTTCATCTCGTCCCACAACGCATGGAAAAAGATCGTCGTATCGAATCCGTCTCTGTGTATGTATTCGTCGAGCGGCACCAAAGCCATACGCGAAGCCCATTTAACGACGGGCGTTACCTGCAGTATCAGATCCGGGGGATTTCCGCTGAGTATTCCGGTCAGTATCTTCTTCTCATGCTCCTGCCAGGGTATCGCCGTAGAGACAACGTAGACGCTCTCCTGAATAGCATTGAATTTACGCGCGTGGTACGGAATTTCCTCCTGCGCCCCGGTTATGAACCAATACCGGATTATCCGCCTCCCATCGCTGGTCGTCTCGTCTTCCGGCGTTCCGCGTATTATCATCAGTATGATAAGCGCCGCAGCGGCTATGGCTGCTATTTTCAGAATTCTAGTCATGCTCTTTAGGTTATCTCATAAGGATCATCGGTTTCGTTTCCCGCCGGAACGTTCCATCCGATCCCGCTATCTCAAGCGAGTAATAATATACTCCGCTCGGTGCGCTGCGTCCGCTCAACATTCGGCCGTTCCATGAGATGACATGCTCTCCGGCGAGCCTGCGCTCGTTCGTGAGAACAGCAACGCGTTGACCCAGAACGTTATATACGATAATACTTACATCCGACTCGCGATCGAGCCTGTATCGGATATTGGTGGACGGATTGAAAGGATTCGGGAAGTTCTGATACAGGAAAAAATCCGGCGGAATCCCACGATCATGCGCTGCATTTAAAGCGATATTCAGAACGGCCCTCACAGTCATAATCCCGTAACCGTCGAGCGTGAGGTTTACCCTTGATTCGTTCACGGCAAGCGGAGAAATATTGTCCTCGAGCGGAGTGGTTTCGAATGCCGCGATGAGTTCCGGTCCGAATTCCATATCGAAAGTGGCCGGCTCGGAGGACGGATTGTACAGTCTGACGATATGGTCATGACCGGTCATCGATCTTTTCACCGTCGATATAAAAAGATCGGGCGGATCCGTTCGTACCATTGAGAATATCGACGATTCCGTTCCGCTGCGGTAAGCCGGGAGGGTCCGGGCATGCAACGGATTCAATGCCGAATAAGCAAACCGCATCGCGTCCGCCGGATCGAATTCCGCTTCTCCGGTCGTCATCGAGAAGAAAACGGTATGCTCTCCTACGCCTGCCCGGTATGCAGTTCCCGTTGAATTGAAAGCAGAAAGGAGTCGGATTGCGCCGTCGAACTGACCGGCCGGGTATGCCTGTATCGCAACCGATCCCGTGGCGAGGAGAAGGTTCCCGTTGCCTGCACCGGCGCCGACATGCATCCAGCGTTGCATCGCATAGTGGTTCGTCCTGAATCCGCTCAGCTCATCCTCAAACAAACGGACATGTCCGAACGGAATTTCATACCTCAGTTCGGGAGCGGGTATATTCGAATGAAATAAAAAATCGACCGACTCCAACGAGGCGGGAAGAGATTTTTCATACGTATTCCGGAAGTCGATTCGTTTTGACAGGTTGTATAGCGTGATCGTTGTTTCGAGCCATAACGACCCGGGCGCCGACCCCCGGAGGATGAGGCGTTGAAAAACAGCACCGCTGTCGCTTCCGGTTATCTGCATCCCGGCCGGTGTCTGATTTCCGTTGTAGAGATATCTGTTGAAGTTTCCGTCCTGCCGGGTGTACTCGCGATCGTACTCGAGATCCGTCAATCCGGTGAGACTTCCCGAGACTGCATCGACCTCGAGACGGTAGAAATCATTCGATATCGAATAATCGCCGAGAGGAGTATGACCGGGGATCGGACCGTTGCCCGGAACGATATGAAAAATCTTATACCCGAATGCGGGGATCCCTGCCGCCTGAAACGCGATCAGGCCGTCGTTCGTATACTGTACGTCGAGTGTATCCCCGGTCTGCGGGTCGGTAATGAAGAATTGACCGGACGATGCTATAACCGCATCGTCCGCCGGCAGGAAAACCGCATCCGATCTCTCCCAACCCTGATCGTTAACGACAACAATGGCCGGAAATTCATCAGTGTGAATGTTCCCGGCGATGAAATCCAGAGCGAGTTCTCCCTCACTCCTGCCGGTATGGAGGGCGTTTTCGACCCACCCCGTCTTAAGTCCCCAAAAAGGAATATTTCCGGACGGATAGTTCGCGCCCATGTTATGATCCTCGTAGAGCAGGTTGTCTATATAAGCCCGTCGGAGACCAAGCGCGGGATAAGCGAACCCGTTTCCCGTTACATCGGCCATAGACGACAGAGCTTCCGCGGCAGGGAGGGATAGCTGTGCGCTCCGCGTCGATTCGAATCCTTTCGATGCGGAAGATGCAAACAACCAGGACCACCAGTTCGGTGCGTCGCCCGCAAATTCCGGAATGTCGATTCCGAAAACGGATTCCGCATACTCGAAAAATCCGGAGATCGTCGAAATGATGAGTTCTGCGTCATCGTGATTCTCATTCCAGGTTGCGACGTTTCCGACGATCTCCGTGAGCGGCGCTCCGTTATCACCCGTTGCACAATTTATCATCACTGCATCGTATGGATATCCCGATGCTTCCAGTGCGTGCAGCAGTGCGGTAATACGGTCTCGCATCGAGGCATAGAAACCGTAAACTTGATATGTAATGATCCCCTCGAGATATGCCCATTCGGTGTCGATGGATCTCCAGACGAGGGTACGGTCGCCGTTCTGCGCCCGCCAATAGAAGAGGTACGGGAGCGATGTCGTCTGATAGAATTCCGACAGGACCGAGTTCATGGCAACGGATAGATACGGTATGCCGCTCGCGGGAAGGATCTGAGCGAGCGACCAGGTAAATCCCGGCGTGTCGTTTATCATCGCGGTTCGTACGGGGATATCATAGACGTTTTGTAATTCTTTGGCGTAATAGAGAGATCTGATCAGTTCCTCCGGTCCCGTGAGATCGGTTTGCAGGCCGAAATGCATCGCGCCGAGTTCGATATATCCTTCTCTTATCAGAGACATCAGTTTATCCACCTGTCCGTGCGGACGGTTCGATATATATGCATCCAGAATCCATGTTATCTCGATTGTCCATCGGAAAGAATTCGATCCGTCCCCCGGTTCGTTATCTTCAAATTGTTCGACGATGTAATCGAGATATTGCATGTGCTGTTGAATGACCTCATCGACCGGCGCGGTAAATCCGACATCGATATGCGAATACGGCACCAGAAAAACCTTCCAGTCCCTGTCGAAACTGCCGGCCGAACAGAAAGAAACGAAAAAGATAACAGAAAATGCTGCTTTTAACATAGCGTTCGTATTATATTCCGAAACCTATCGAAAACCGATGCGTCGCGCCGAGAATGTCTCCGTACTTCACATAGCTGTAATCGAATGCGGGCGAAACGGGCCCGACGGATGAAGGATGTATACCGATACCGAATGACAGCTTACCTTCGTCGACGTTGTATCTATAGCCGCCCCTGAGGGAGATCAGGCTGAGGAGTTCCAGTTCGAGTCCGGCATTCACCCATTCGACATTGTCGGTGGGATGGACGAGATCGATAGCAGCCGTCAGCCGGTAATTCGGGGAGCTAATCAGATCATCGGCTGCACTGAGGCGGAAGAGGAGCGGCATTCTGAAACTTTGCCTGAGGATTTTCATATCCGCACCGAAATGCTGGAGACTGAAGCCGAGCCGGAGTTGCCTGAATCCCGTATAGTACAACGCTCCCACGTCGAACAACATATTATCGAAGGATTGTTCGTCGAGATTTTCGTGAACATATTTCATCTGTACGCCGACGGTCAACCGGTCGGTGAACCGGCGGGCGGCCGCGATTCCGAGCAACAGATTTCCGGCGCTGACCATACGTCCCGTCCCTTCCGGTTCGAGCACCGTCGTCTCCTCGAACTCCTCAATTGCGAGCGAGGCCGCGCTCAATCCGAACACGAACGAACCGACGGGCACCGCGAGCGCGACCGCATCATGGGTACTGCCGGCGATCCATTCATTATGCGTAAAATAGATCTGGCGCTGACGGATAAGCGGCAGCGCGCCGGGATTCCAGAATACCGCGTTTGCGTTGTTCGTCAGACTCGTGACCGCCTCTCCGAGCGCTGCTTCGCGTGCTCCGACACCTATCTTCAAAAACTGAAAGCCGGCGGTACCCGCCTTGGAAAAATCGAAGCCGTAATCGAGCTGAGCGAATGTGGATTGGATCCCCAGCAATACCGGTACGATCAAGGAAATAATGCGTCGTATCATTCCGTCGATCCTCTATTTGATAATTAAGAGCGTTCCGCGAGCTGTTCCCACCGGCGAATCCACGGTCCAGACGAATATTCCGGGAGCCACGCGCTGCCGGGCGTCGGTCAACTGATCCCATACCGCTTCGCCGGAATTCGGATCGTCGTGCAATATCGATCTGATCAATTCGCCGCTTATCGTATATATTCGAATGGTACATGACTGCGGAAGATTCATCCAGACAATCGAGTTTTCCTCGCCGCGCGTCGGGAAACCGGATACTTCCCTGAACGGATTGGGAAATACTTTTACGTTGAGCGTGTTCTCCGAAGGTTCGCTCGTGGCTTTCACTGCGCGCTCGTTGCGGTTGGTCAGCCAACTCTGCCTCCCGTCCGAACCCAGCGCCACGACGGCGTAGTGATAGCTGACTCCGAGGTTGATCGTATTGTCGAGCACCCTCCATTTATGAAGCGCGGTGTCGAAGAACCGCGATATATCCAGCGTGTTAGTCGTCCTGATACGGCGTACCTGTGTATACGGACCGATGAACGAACGGTCGGTGCGGAAAACAAGGTACTCAGAAATCATTGCCGTTCCGTTCACGGGATCGACCCATGTCTCTTCGATCGGATCCCACGTTATGGAGATCTCGCGGGTAGTCGGGAGCGGGAGTATTTCGAGCTCGGGCGACGGGGGCGGTACGGCTGACAGACGGTATTCGTTATCGAATAAATTCTGCGCACGATCGATGCTCGCACGGAGGGAATCCAATCCTGCGGGCAGTAACTGCTGCGCGGTGAGCCCCTGCAGGGCAACGTCCAGGGGGAGTCCGTTCACCGCCTGCACAACAACGATTCGGATACTTCCGCCGGATTGCAGCCGGTACGGACCGCACGCAAGCAGCATGATAGGAGAAAGCCGTTCATCTCCGCTCGCCTGCAGTGAATTATCCGCACCGGAGAGAATATCGTACAGACTCTGTGCGCTCGCGCTGGTACCCGTCAACCTGTTCTCGTTATTCAGAATCTGAGCCCAGAAAACATTAGCCGGTTGCGGTCGGCTGTCGACTGCGGGGTCGGCATACAGGATAGAAAACCCCGCGTATCCGGGTGTGCGCAGTTCGTTCGTCTCATCCCAGTAGTTGCCGATGTCGTTCGGTAGACTGAAACTCGGGGTATCGTCAAAAGCGTAGAGAAGACGGCGGTTTTCGTCGTATCCGACGATCTCGTCTGCACGGTTGAAATCGTCTCCCCATCCGGCATGGGCGAGAACGTCCTGGTAGCTCGGCCGGATCAGATACGGAAATCCGACGTAAACATCCGTAAGTTCTCCGCTGTTCTGATTCGTGATCTCGTATTCGATGATGATGAAATTGTTTATTCCTCTGAAGCTCCAGGCGTGGCTTTCCCGGATAACACGTACATTCCGACTCGTAACCCATCGTGCTCTGATCGTCTGCTCGGGCTTATGAGGATCGTAATCCTGCGTGCCGTTATAATTGGAAATTTTTTCGAGCGGTTCGAAGGCGCCGTCATCGACAAATTGAAACGGACCGTTCTCGGTGAAGAATAGTTCGCCGCCGGCATTTCTTCCCCCGATCCACAAACCCGCAGCCACCATATACGATCTTTGCTCATCCTTCGACGGGAGAACGTGCGGACCTCCGGGCCAGTCCATGCTCGGATAATATTCAAACGGATTGAGAGGATTCGGAGCGCCTATCGTACCGTTATCCTTCATCGTCTCCCACAGTTCTCCCCGGTCATGAATCTCAAATTCCGCCTGACGAATCTGCGTCCACCCTGTAGCGGGAAAAAATAAAGGCACGATCGCGAACGTCAGCAAAATCCTTATATACTTGCTCATAAATATTTCCGGATTATTCTGTTTTGTCATCAGAATGTATAGCGAATGCCTGCAAAAACTTTGCGACGGTCATGGTACGTCTGCCAGCCGATGTCATAACCCGCGGCATCGACCGTCGTCACGGCGCCCGTGTCTACGTATCTCTGTAACGCCCCGGCATCGAAGAGCACATCTCCGATTGAACGAACGTTCTTGCGGTCGAACAGATTCGTGATGAGCGCATACACAGAGACCCCGCCGATCGAACCGAACTGAATATTCTTTTCCAGTCTCAGATCGAATACCTGATACGACGGATACCGGTGATTATCGTAGGTATCGGGGGGATCGCCCGGACCTATATACGTGAACGATTGCCCGCTGATGAACCGATACAGCAAGCTTGCCTGAAGACCGCGGAGCAGCGTTGCGGGGAACGAACTCCCGAATCCGTCCGGCACCCGGAGGAATAAATTCGATCGCAGTATATGCGGACGGCTGAATGTTTTTTCGATGGGGATTCGTTTGTGCACATCCACATCCCATACATATTGCGGCTCTCCGGTCTGGTCGAACACAACCCTGCCCGGGGTCGCCCTGCCTTGCGTAGCCCGTGAAAACGAATAATTCAGATCGAGCGTGACGACGCGGCTGAAGAGGGTTGTCAGGCTTATTTCGAATCCACGTGCATCGCCGTAATCTCCCGAGAAAAAGCTCGCGTATGCACTGCTCGGATGGGTGGCGCCCCGGAAGGGATCATATCCCTGCACCTGCCGGTCAAACAGCCCCTCGCGCGGCTGGGTTTGATCGAATGAATCCTTGTAGTAGCCGGTTATTCCGACCACCGCGATATGTTCGATGTTGTGGCGAATTCCGGCTTCGAACATGATCGTTTTTTCGGGGCGAAGCGGATCGATGGAGAGGCTGACGACCCGTTCCGGATCGCCTTCCACGGAGGGGATATGTCTCGGTTCACGATTCTCTTCTGCGGCGCGTTCACGCTCGGCTATAATTCCCGTTACGATATATTCCGGCCGGAAATACATGAAATCGAACATGCGATCGAGCGGCGGCATCTGATAGAAATGGCCGTAATTGAAATGCAGAACCGTATTGACGCTGATCGGGAACGAAACCCCGAATCTCGGACTTACCAGGTGATACGATCTGGCCGGCTCCCGCGGCTGATTGAGCACATTATCGAACGAGTATTTCACCCTGCCCGCTGCGTCCACCTGATCGCCGTCCGGGTCGGTGGATGGATCGAAATCCGGATTCAGGGCGAGATTGAATATGTCGCGCGATACAAACCAATCGCGATTCGGATTGAAGTATTCGTACCTGATGCCCAGGTTAATTATCATGCTCTCGAATTCCATCTTGTCCTGCAGAAAGAGCGATACCTGTATCGGGTGGAATTTTTCATGCAGCCCGCGGTTGAGCCAGTCGTCCGGATGCAGACTGTATGAAGGAAACCGCTGGAAGTGTACTTCATTCATAGTATAATATCTGAAATCGAAACCGGACTTGATGAAATTCCAGGTATTGATCTGCCAGTTAATGTTACCCGAGAGTGATAGATCCCCTGTCTGCAGCCGGTTATCGAGCACGGGAGCCCAGGCATCGAATGGTTCGTTCGGATATCCGTTATACCTCTGAAAGCCCCAGATATCGGGATTCTGACTCCTGCCCAGTTCGATAAAATCGCTCGGGCGTTCCCTGCTGTCGAAATGATAGCGGCTCAATCTGACTTCGTAATAAAAACGAGGGGTTAGCGAATGGGTCCATGCGATGCTTCCAAGGTATGTATAGGTATCGAGGAGCGATCCCCATCCCCGGTAATACTTCGCCTGATTCGTGAAGTCGGCATTTTCCTGAAGCGTCGAATGGGCTTCATGGCTGTAGAGAGCCGTGATCCGAAGTCTCATATTCGGACGCGGGGTGAGCGAGACATTGCCAATGAAATCATTCAGATCCCGCGTATCGCGCGGCCGGGGGAGCGTATACGCTTCGCGTTTCATCTGCGTGGCGAAGAAGAATGTTCCTTTGCTCAGTTCGGTCGTATAGAGCGGTCCGCCGAGTCCCAGATAAAAAATATGATCCGGTATCTTCCGGTAATCGTATGTCTGGCGTTGCCGGTAGGGCGTCCACCAGGCGGGATCGATCGTACCGTCGGGCAGCACATGATCGGCAAACTCCTTCTGCGTTGCAGGATCATAGAGATAATTTCCGAAATGACGTTGTCCCGGCATACCGTACATATATTCCGCCGAACCCGAAAAGGTATTCCCTCCTTCTTTCGTGACAATGCTGACGATACCGGATTGAGCCTCGCCGTACTCTGCATTGAAACCGCCCGAGAGCAGTTGAATCTCCTGAACCGCGTGCGGATTTATGTTCGTGTATGACCCTCCCCTGTCGGCGCGGCCTTCTATTATGGCGGCTGTTCGAACGCCGTTTAAGTACCACCTGACCTGTCCCTGATCGCCGCCTCGAATCGCGTAGCGCGGTTCACCCCGGCCCGATCCGCCGAGGCCGCCGACGATCGGAATCGGATCGAAGAAAACTCCGGCCTGCAGCATAATCGCTTCGCGTGCGTCGGTGACCGGCAACCGTTCGATTTCGGCTACACCGAGGTATTGCGAGCTGGCGGTTATATCTTTCTGGATAACCGGACGCTCGGCGGTTATAACGACTTCTTCGCCAAGTTCGAGCACCGCCTCTCCGAGAGCTATGTTGATCCTGGTCGTGAGATCGCCGGTGACGCGCACGTCCGTCACGACCAGTTCTCCGAATCCAATCATCGAGAATCGCAGCGTATGCACGCCGGGCGGAACGCGCAGTATTAGATATTCGCCATTCCCATCGGTCGCGGCGCCGAGCGTCGTACCCACCAGCAATACGTTGACGCCGATGAGCGGCTCCCGCGATCTTTCGTGAACGACGCGTCCGGTTATCTTCCCGTTTACGCTCGCCTGTGCCACCGCCGACATGACGAGAACCAGGAACAGGCAATAGGTGCATATTCGTGAGACATTCATACCTACCTCTTTATGCCCGGATGTCGGAAGATTCATCCGGACTCCATTTGAGGATGGATTTGCGAACGCCGATGAGATGTTTCTTCATAAGCGTGACGCAGAGATTGCTATCCTGCCGTCGCAGCGCGTCGAGAATAGCGACATGTTCGTAATGATCTTTCTCTTTGGATCTGTATACATGGAGCAGGAACTGCTGTTCGGGCCTGTACAGCTTCGTGATGACCGTGAGAATCTGATGAAGGACGGTATTACCGGAGGCTGCTGCGATCTCCGAGTGAAACGAAAGATTGACGTAGCTGAGCAGCTCGTCGTCGTCCAGATTGTGCTGTGCATCGTTCAGGAATTTCTCCATTCTCCGGAGATGGATATCCGTCGCATGTTGTGCGGCAAGCGATACTGTCTGCAGCTCGATCGGTATGCGGGCATTGATGAGGTCGAGTAAATGCTTTTTCGTCGGCTTCTCCTGAATCGCCATCGGATTGGCGAGAAAGAGACTTTGCGAGGACTCGCCGACGTAAATACCCGAACCGTGCTTGACGGTGATGATGCCGACGGTTTCGAGTTTCTTGATCGCCTCGCGGAGCGTCGGCGGTCCGACGCCGAACCTCGAGGCAAGTTCCGTTATCGAGGGAAGACGATCACCCGGATTAAACTTCTCCGTAATGATGAATCGGCCAAGGGACTGGGCGAGGTTATCGGAGAGTTTTTGCTTGATAATCGGAGATAAGGTGGGTTTCATAGGTCATTCATAAAGTGATATGATGACTTTATGAAAAGGTAAGGAAAACAGATTATAAAAGTCAAGCGAACCGGGAGATAAATGAAGAACCGGTTAAAATAAATCTTCAAAATCGGAACCTTTCGTCAATTATATACATTTATCTAATTAGTTCCCGCGGGAGAACTCGTTGTCATCCCTCGATATTTAAATTATTGTTACTTTCCTTTTTGAGCCCAAAAAGAAAAGTAACCAAAAGAAAAAGGCTGCCGATCCCGACATGGTCGGGAAAACGCAATCCGCCTCGGCGGATTTCCCACCGCACAACCCCGACGATTTCGGCTT
>CAZBUK010000089.1:0-14759 GCA_964495085.1 uncultured Ignavibacteriales bacterium | reverse complement strand
ACCGATATCGTCGTCACGCGCGGATCATCGCTCTATGCCTTCAACCTGAACGGCACTCTGCTGGACCGGTTCCCGCTTGAGCTGAACCGCACCCCGTCCGGACGTGCATATCCGGTTGCTGCGGACTTCGACGGGGATGGCCGGACAGATATTGCTCTAGGCAACTTCGACGATCAAATTGTGTTCATGAATGAGCGGGGAGACCGGGTCCCGGGCACTCCTATCGCAGTCGGTGAGAAAGTTGTCGGTTCACCGGTCGTATTCCCGGTGAACAACGGCGCGATCGGTCTTGCATTCGTCACGGCGGATAGGATGTTGTATGCATATTCGTTATCGGGGATGTGGGATCCGGCCACGGCCGTCTGGAGACAGAACCGCTACGGCAGCTCGGGTGCGAACGTTCAGACAATTGTTTATCCCCGAATTCCGTTGTCGGATGAGTTCCTTCCCGCCGACCGCGCCTACAACTGGCCGAATCCCGTCTACGACGGAACTACATACATCCGATATTATCTGAGCGAAGATGCCGATGTTACGATCTCATTATATGAAATGAATGGCGAGAAAGTAGCCGACCTCGCGGGTCCGGGAACGGGGGGGACCGATAACGAAGTTCTCTGGTCGGCAGCATCGGTACAGAGCGGGATCTATCTCGCACGCATCGAAGCGCGGAGCGCCTCACGGTCTGAGGTTCGATTTATCAAAATTGCGGTGGTAAAATGAGACGCTCTGCGCCGGTCGCTTTTTTTGCTATTGTCCTCGTCCTCTCATCATTTCCTCTTTCCGCGCAGTGGGATTTCCCGCCCGATCCGGATCAGGGGTGGTATTCGATTGAAACCGAACATTTTACCGTTCATTATCACGACGGAGCCGAACGTACCGGACATCTTGCCGCGAAAATCGCGGAGGATGTTTACCTTCCGATAACCTCTTTCTACCGCTATGAACCGCGTACGCCGGTACACCTCATCATCAGAGATCACGGCGACTTCTCGAACGGCGCTGCATTCTTCTACGATAATAAAATCGAGATTTGGGCAAACGCGCTCGACTTCGATCTTCGCGGCACGAGCAACTGGCTGCGCAACGTTATCGCGCATGAGTTTACGCATATCGTCCAGATTCAGTCGTCGATGAAATTCGGCAGGCGTGTCCCCAGCTTCTACATCCAGTGGCTGGGCTACGAGAACGAACGCCGCCCCGACGTGCTCTACGGATTTCCGAACATCCTCGTATCCTATCCCATCTCGGGCTTCGTTATACCGAGCTGGTTTGCCGAAGGGACGGCTCAGTTCATGCATCCGGGCCTCGGCTATGAAGCCTGGGATACGCACCGCGATATGATACTCAGGATGTACGCGCTGGACGGTACGATGCTGTCATGGAACGAAATGTCGGTGTTCGGGAAAAACAGTCTCGGCAACGAGTCGGCTTACAATGCCGGTTATTCGTTGGTACGCTACATCGCGAGCGTATACGGAACAGAAACCGTAAGGGAGATTGCACGCCACCTCAGCTCTTTCAGCGTCATCACCATCGACCAGGCAATCGAACGAGCGACCGGGAAATCCGGACGTGAACTCTATGCCGACTGGCAGCGGACAATTACGAAGGATTATATACATCGCACCGAATCTCTGAGGGAGTCACCGGTTACCGGCGTCCAGGTCGAAGCCGAAGGATTCGGGAATTTCAATCCCGTCTATTCTCCGGACGGAAAATATCTCGCCTATGTATCGAACAAAGGACAGGACTATTTCGGCCTCTCGGCTCTTTTTATAAAGGACGCGACGAACGGAGAAGGATCCATGATCAGAGGTTTGATCCGCTCGCGTCTCTCGTGGTCTCCCGACGGCGGGAAAATCTACTTTTCGCGAATCACGCGAAATAATCCGCACTGGCAGGGGTACAGCGATCTATTCGTCGTAGACGTAGTGACGAAGGATGAGAAACGCCTCACCAGAGGATTGAGGCTGCACGATCCCGCAGTCTCGCCCGACGGTACCGGAATAGCGGCGGTTATCTCTGCGGACGGTACTCAGAATTTAGTTCTGCTTGATGCCGACGGCCGGGGGCTGCGGCACATCACCTTCAATCGGAACGGCGAGCAGGTATACGGACCCCGCTGGTCGCCGGACGGCCGGACGATCGTATATGCAACCTCATCGGCATTCAACCGGTATGTCGTAACGATCGATGTCTCGTCCGGCGAGATGCTCTCCCTGGTGGAAGGTTCATTCGACGCGCGGGATCCGGTTTATTCGAACGACGGATCGGCCGTCTACTACTCCTCCGATGAGACAGGTGTATTCAATATCTACAGGCACGAGCTTCAATCAGGTCAAAAGAGCCGCGTGACGAATGTCATGGGGGGCGCATTCATGCCGACGGTCGGTCCGGAAGGGGATCTCGCCTACGCCGGCTATCTTTCGTCAGGATACAAGATTTTTCACCTTGCGTCCCACGAACCTGTGGAACCTTCGATACGATATATTGCGGGCCCTCCATCCTGGTTCGCGGATCGATTCCAGGTCTCCTACAATCCCCATCCGGACGGCGACAGCATCAACTGGCTCCGGCTGCGGGACTATAATGATTCCGAGGTACCGCAATACGATACAAGAAAATATTCGCCGACGTTTACCAGTACCATGCTCGTTCCGCTCGTCAGATTCGATAATTACATACCCGAGCGCGGTTTTACGGATATGATCAAACCGGGATTGTACCTGATGACGCGCGATGTGCTCGAAAAACATGCGCTCTTCGCAGGGGGAACAATTAACCGGAAATTCGAGCGGGATCTGTTTGCGATATTCGAATGGGCTCATAAGCTACCGCCGTTTTCATTCGTCGGCTGGCATCCGCGAATATCATTTGAAATCTACAATATTACCAGGAAAACGGACGCCGTGCTGGATCTCCGGGAGGATCTCCAGATCGGCGTGGATGTGACGTATAACCTGCTGGAGTTCAATTTCATCCTCCGGGATCATATCTTCAATCCGTCGAATGAGATCGAGGTCTTTTACAGGCACAGCCGGTACGGATACGATATAGGGAGTTTTATCCTTCCGGAGACAACTCCGCCGACGCTTGTCCAGGCGTCCGGAGAGTTGTATCTCAAGGGTAATACCTTCTCGGCAACCCTAACCCACCGGGGGATTATACCGACCATTCAAACAGAGATCAATCCGGTAGGCCGGCTTGTTCGACTCTCTTATGCATTCGAGTTCAATAAGTTCAACCCCTCACTCCAATACGATGAAGCGAGAAATATTCTCTTTACGGATTACGAGGATATCGATTTTCACCGCGTCGAAGGCGAGTGGAGGGAGCATGTTCGATTAGCGCGATATCATACGCTGACCGGCCAGATACGGGGCGGTTCCATTCTCGGTTCGGAGATCGACGAGTTTTTCAATTTTTATGCCGGCGGATTGATGGGCATCAAGGGATATCCATTCTACTCGCTCGGCGGCAATGAATACGCATCTCTGAATCTCACGTACCGGTTTCCGATATGGGAGGGGATGGATTTCAGATTTTTACAAATTCAATTCGAACGTTTGTATGGATCGCTGTTCGCCGATTACGGGGATGCCTGGTCGGGTTCCTTCCCCGGCATTGATAAACTGAAAAAAGCGGCCGGAGCGGAATTACGTCTCGAGACGTTTTCGTTCTACGCATATCCGACCAGAATATTCTTCAGCGCGGCTTATGGATTCGACCGGTTTACCAAGGTATTCCGCGAAGAGCCGGTTACCTACGGAAAACGGTGGCATTTTTATTTCGGAATATTATTCGGATTCGATTTAGGTACTGGATGGACAAGATAATCGTTCTACTGATGGCGGCGTGTACCGTTATGCCGGCTATAGCATCCGACGGGTGGAGGGATTCCACGGAGATTCCCGAAATCCCGCTCGTCCGAAAATTCGATGTTGACGCCGCCGCGTATCTGAACGGAGCGCATCTCCGTGAATATGCGGCGCAGCCGGGTTCATCGGCATCGAATCAAAAACGAAAGTCACCCTTTCTTGCAGGTGTTCTCTCCTTCGCCGTACCTGGATCAGGAGAAATATATTCGCGGAATTATTGGCAGGGTGCTGTTCATATCGCCCTTGAGGCAGCCGGTTGGTACTTCTATATACATAACCAAAGCAAAGGAGACAATCAGACCGGCGTTTACAAGCGTTATGCAAATACGAACTGGAGCGTCGTGAAATATGCGGAGTGGCTGAACGATTACTGGAGGCTTGAGAGTACGTTCCCCGTCATATCGATCGATCCCGACGAATCCAAACTGCCGTGGCATCGCGTCGATTGGTCCGAGATCAACGCGTTCGAACGACTGATACGGGAGTTCTCCCATACGCTCGAGCCGTACGGTACCCAGCAATATTTCGAATTGATCGGGAAGTACCCGCAATACAATCGCGGTTGGGATGATTCTCATCCGTACGATGATACTGCGACCGAGCGGGTCAGGTATTTCGATGAGATATCGGGAAATTTCTCGTACTACGCCGGATTACGCGGGATGGCGAACACCTATTATGGTCGCTCGCACGATTTTGCACTGGTCATATTCCTGAACCATTTCGTGAGCGCGCTGCATGCGGCTTTCCTCGCGCACCGGTTCAATGAAACGCATCTCACCGTCGAGCTTGAGCAGCACCCGGCTCCGTTCGGCATTCGCACCAACCCCGCCGTCCGTCTGACGATCGGTTTCTGATACCCGGCGCCAGGCCGGGTACCCCGGCTATTTTCTGACTCTGAATATGTTCACGAGTCCTGCTGCGAGAAAGAGGAGATTCGGCAGCCACGCCATGAAGAGAGGATTGTACTGTCCGCTGTGGCCCATCACCTCGCTGACCTTCATACACGCCATGTATAGAAAAGTTATGAGAACACCGATCGCGAACTGCAGCGCCATGCCGCCGCGCCTCTTCTGAGCCGAAAAGGGTATCCCGAAAAAGATTACAACGATGCTGGCAAACGGGAAAGAGATTTTGCTGTAGTAGTCGATCTGCCATCTCGCTGTTTCCTGTCCCGCTCGTCTTTGAATTTCTATAAAATCGCCGAGTTCAAAATAATCCATTTCATCCGGTTTGAGCTGTTTCTTCAGCAGATCGTCCGGATTGAATCTGAGTTCCGGAATGGTCAGCGAATCGAAACGCTCGATTATTTCCCGCGTCCCGTCGAAACTGCGTGCCGCGACGTCGTTCAGGATCCATTGTCTATCAGCTGCCCGCCACGACATGAGTCTCGCATCGAAGCGCCGGAGCATGATCGAATAATTGGTATCGCTGAATTCCTGGATGCTGACCCGGGAAACTGAATTCTGTGATTCGTCGAAGTAGCCGAGCGAAAGAAAACGTACGGGGCTCTCCTGGAGGTAGATATTATATCGGGGCAGCGATTCAAGATGTTTGCTCAGATGTACCCGTTCAATATGAAATTTTTGCTTGTTCGAAATTGGGACGATCCAGCCGTTGAAATATACCGAAAGCGCCGTGACGATTATCCCGACAAACAGGAAGGGGACCATGAACCTGTACAGACTCATCCCGCTTGCTTTTATCGCGACCAGCTCGTTCTGGTTCGAAAGCCGTCCGGTGGTAAAGAGACTCGAGAGGAGCATGGCAACGGGAATCATGGATTTGATCATCTCGGGGATGAAAAAAAAATAATACCGGACGATGGTCGCAGCGGGCACATCCCGGTCTATAAATTTATCCAGATTCTCCATGAGATCGATGACGATAAACACGAGGATGATCGCGACGAGTGCAAAGAGAAAATGCGCGACAAATTGACTGATGATATACCGGTCGATGATTTTCATGGGTTGCCGCTGGCGTTATCCGTCGGAAGCATTCCGCCGCGCCATTTCCGGGGAAGCAGTCTGAGAAACCACCGCCAGTTGATGAGAAGACGTTCCTTCTGGGTTCTGATGGTGAGATAAATGCCGGCTGGAAAGAGAATGATGTTCGCCCCCCACATTCCCCAGAACGGCGTGACAAAACCGCGGTCGGCGAGCTTCTCACCTCCGATGAGGCATGCCCAGTAAAGAAGAAAAAAACCGAGACTGATGCCGGTAGCGACGCCAAATCCCCCTTTTCGAGTCATAATGCCGAGTGGTCCGCCGATGAGGATGAAAACAATGCACGCGACCGGTATCGCATACTTTTTGTGCACCTCTACCATATACTGGTCGATGCGCCTCTCATTCTGGGAAATCCTGGTAACATCGGATACGACCGCGGAAGACAAGGCTCTCGCCTGCGTCAGTGCGTTATCGAACTTTCTTCGCCTGGCGTCCGCTTCTCCCGAACGCGGGAAGGAGGGGAGCTTATCGAAGTTGCCTTCGATCATCGCGGCATGAAAGCCGCCTATTTGCTCTGAGAGCGTGTGCTGCATTCTCTCGTTCTGAATTCTGAGCGAATCGACCCGTTCCAGCATGACGGGCGCGCTCAATTCCCGATCGCCGCGTTGGAAGATGTTGTCGGCCGTCCGTTCAAAATCGTAACTCTGATAGGGGATCACAATGCGATGCCGTTCGAATCTGAGCCGTCTGTATTCCTGGGGGTTTTCCGACTGGGTCTCGTGAATTTCACCGTCCCGCAGATCGAGGATCAGGGATGCGAAATCCGATCCGTATGCAATTACTCCTTTGGTCGCCGAGATGATTATATTCAGATCGGGATCGCTGTGGTCGTATATCGTCAATCCTTCGAGCTCGTTGGTCTCTTCGAAGTTCTGCCGGGCGATGATCGTATATCCCTTGATCTCCTGCGAGAAGATTCCGGGAACGAGCGTCAGCGTCGGCCGCGCTCGCCGAATATCGATGCCGAGGGTTTTTGCGCGGTGGTTCGCGTCGGGAAGGACCCGGTTATTGAACTCCATGAGTCCGTAGCTGATAAGCACCGACATGATCAGCGGAGCCGCAATCATGCGATACACACTGACGCCGTTCGACTTCATCGCAGTGATCTCGTTGTTTGCCGAAAGAGAGCCGTATGCCATGAGTGTCGCAATGAGGATCGACATCGGAACCGCAAGCACAGCCATCCACGCAAGATTCGTTACGATGACCTCAAGCACGATCCAGAGGCCGAGACCTTTTCCGATGAGATGATCGATGAATTTCATCATAAATTGGAGAATAAAGATTCCGATCAGCACGAACATCGACATGAGGAAAGGACCCAGATGGGTTTTCAGAATATATCGGTCTATAATCATAAATAGTGACCTGAAAAATTGTTATGTCCGGAGCCGGCCTTGAATGCACGGAATCGCGGATCTGTAGTCTACCTATCGGCTGGAACTTCGCGAATAACCGTTCTTGAGCGAGTCGATATAACATTTGCGCTATTAGCGGGAATTCCTGCTTGTCCGGGGAATATTCTGCCTCTTTTAGAATACATTATCCCTGTCCCGGCCTCTCCAACCAGTCTATCAACAATTAGTAAATATAAACATTCGGACTGCCTGAAACAATGAAAATTCTCTCGAAATATTGCAATTTAACTGACTTTTTTCTAATTTGAGCCTAATTCTGAAGTATCCAGTCTCTCCACGTAAGGATGATCCCGCGGAATATTGGTACGGATTTACTAATACAAGCAACCGGTTGCGGGTGATAGTTCGGCATCACCTGACCGATTTACTAAGCTGATTGATTTAACGGGTTGTGGATAATTCCAAAGGATCAAGTCTGACCGCCGTCAAGCAGTTCGGCGGACCTCTACTCGGTGCAGTTCTCACACTCACCCTCATTACACTTATTTCCATTCCGGGAACAGGTAAAACAGGACTCCGTTCTTTCCCGAATCCCGAGCCTGCTGCATTCTTAAGCAGCCCTGACTCGATTGGCATCATTTACGAAGATATCGACAGGCGGCCCGCGCGTTTCCGCGACAGGGGGTTACCGGGCACGTTACGTACCAGGGGAGATATTTCGCCGGAAGAAGCGGCCGGGGAGCTATCCCGCGAAGAACTCCAGCGCAGACTCGAGATTCGCGTAGATTCAACTGCACGGATCGAGCAGTTCAGACACAAACGCCGCGATCGAAACCGCGCTTCAATCTCCCACCCGCGTCAGCATCCGCTCTATCTGAAAAACAATAACTCGCTCTATGCCCGCTCAGTTGAACTCGATACCTCGGGAACAAACGTGGTCATCCGGGAAACTTTCGACGGCAAGGATATCAAGATGCCGGTGCAGGTATCTCTGGACGATTACATCGAAGCCCGGTCGAGATATATAACCAGACAAGGATGGGAAAGACGTGCATATGAGTATGATATGGAAGCGCTTCTGGGCGAGGAGCGGGATCTTGAAGATTTTCTAAGCAGCATAACCACGATCGATATTCCGATCCCCCCGAATCCGCTGCTGAATATTTTCGGCAAACCCGGCATCCGTCTGAATATCTCGGGTGCGGTGGATATACGCGCCGGGTTCAGACGCCAGAAATCCGATCAGGCTACGACATCGCTCCTCGGTAATGTCAGGAACGAGCCCGACTTCAAACAGGACGTGCAGATCAACGTCAGCGGCCTCGTCGGCGATAAACTGAACATCAATGCAGACTGGAACACTCAGCGAACGTTTGAGTTCGAGAACCAGTTGAAGATCGTCTACAGCGGCTACGAGGACGAGATCGTTCGTAGCGTGGAAGCCGGCAACGTGTCTCTTCAAACTCCCTCCCAGTTCATCGGCAGCAGCCAGGCGCTCTTCGGCATCAAATCGCTGTTTCAGCTCGGACCTTTCCGGTTGACGACCGTCGCTTCGCAGCAAAAAGGAAGATCTCAGGAGCTTTCCGTGAGCGGCGGTGCGCAGGAACAGGCGTTCGAGGTTAAACCGTACGATTATTCACGGAATCATTTTTTCTTGGACGAATCTTACATCGAGTGGTTCGAGGCGGCATTCGATATCGAACCGACATGGAATCCGCAGTTGGAGATAGTCAATATTGAGGTATGGACGACGCGTACAGGTATCCGTCCGGGAGTGACCGAACGGTCCGCGACCGCGCATATCGATCTGCCGATTCTGCCGCCTGGCGGCTACGACGATTCTTACCGCGAGACTACCGCCGACGAGGCGGTGATCAGCGGAGGCGAGGTAGAGTTCGGCCAGTTCGAATTGTTGAATCAGAATACGGACTATATCCTGCATGCCAGGACCGGCCGTATCACGATGCGCTCTCCCGTCCCCCCCGAACAGGTAATTGCAGTAGCTTATATGCAGGCGAGCGGTGCGGTATACGGCGATCTTCTTGCCAACTCACCCGACGATTCTACCCGGCTCGTGCTTAAACTCGTCAAGCCGCGGAATCTGAATCCGGCGCATAGCAAAGCCTGGCAACTTCAGTTGAAGAATATATATTCGATCGGCGGCCGGGGACTGCAGCAGGAGGGCTTCGATCTGCGCATCGAGTACGAGACCCCCGGCCAGGAGGCGACCGATCAGCTCGAAGGAAAACCGCTGCTTCAGGTATTCGGACTGGACCAGACCAATGAGTCGGGGGCCCTTTTGCCGGATAACAAATTCGACTGGAGGCCGGGCGTGACGATCGACCAGTCCCGGGGTGAACTGATATTCCCCACGCTGCGGCCGTTCGACAATGCTTTGCTGGATGAAGAACTCGGCCAGTATGCCTACCCCGAGGTATATGATACGACGGTGGCGGCTGCGCGAGCGCAGACCCAGAAGGACAGGTTCCGTATCAGAGGCATATACACTTCATCGGTGACCTCTTCATATAATCTCGGTTTCAATGTGGTTGAAGGAAGTGTGCGCGTTACCCTGAACGGGAATCCTCTCCAGACCGGTACGGATTATACCGTCGATTACGTGCTGGGCCAGGTTGTCATCCGCAACGAAACCGCACTTCAGCCGGGTGCGAACCTCCGGATATCATACGAACAGAACGAGTTGTTTCAGATTGCGTCGAAGACTCTGCTCGGCGCACGTGGCGAATTACCGATCGGAAGCAACACCGATCTGAATTTTACGATCATGAGTCTCAACGAGGAAACCCTGAGCGATAAAGTCCGGGTAGGTGAGGAGCCGACGAGCAATACGATATTCGGCATCGACGGAAGAACGACCGTCCCCGTTAATTTTATTACCCGTGCCATGAACTGGCTTCCGTTCTACAGCTCGATCGCTCCATCGAATGTAACGCTCACGGGCGAGGTGGCGTATATCAGCCCCGACCGGAATACTAAAAAATCGGGCATTCCCATGGATCAGGGCAAGGGAGTCGCGTACATCGACGATTTTGAAGGGGCCCGGAGAAGCATACCGCTCGGAATCAGTTATACCATATGGAAGTTCGCGAGTCCCCCCCGTCAGATACCGATACTTTCGGTTCAGGACTCCATAATGGTCGTTCCTCCCGATTCATTGGTACAATATAAAGCGCGGACCGCTTGGTTTACTCCGACGCCGAGCAACGTACTCATAGAAGAAATATGGCCGGAGCGACAGGCTGCGAGGGGAGAAGACAGGGTTCCGGTTATGGAGATACGGTATAATCCCCGCGAGCGTGGCGAGTACAATTATTCGATGGATCTTGAGAATACGGTTTTCAATTCTCCGGAAACTTCCTGGGGCGGTATGATGCGCGGCCTGACCGGTACGGTAAATAATCTCATCGACGAAAACGTCAACTTTATTGAATTCTGGATGCAGGTCCGTGAAGGGGATGTGGGAAACGGGAAGATGTACCTGAACCTCGGGCAGATCAACGAGCGTATCATCTACGATCCCCGCCTGCGTACAAGACGTGTGAACGACGTCCATACCGAAGACGGAGTCAGGGGAGCTCTTCCCACGGGATTTACACGTCCGGAGGAGGATGTCGGTCTCGACGGTGCCAACACAGATGAAGAGAGGGAACTCTTCGCAGATTTTATAGATAAGTATCCCCAATTTGCAGGCGATCCAAGCGGCGACAACTATCGAAGGCCGGCGTCGGGCAGTTTCTGGGGCGTCAATGGGGTCGAGGGAAATCTGGATACCGACCATGGAAATTTCCCCGATACTGAGGACCTGAACAGGAATGGGATTACGGATCTACAAAATCATTACTTTGAATATGAGATCAATCTCGATACGACAAATGCCCTGAACGATAATCCCTTCATTGTCGGCGGAGGGAACAACGGATGGTACCAGTTCAGAATACCGCTGGTATATCCCGACAGCAGGAAGATCGGGAGTCCTACACTCGATAACGTTGAGCATATCAGATTGTTTCTGACCGGATTCTCCGATTCCATCCAGATCCGGCTCGCCGAATTTTCGTTCACCGGAAATCAGTGGGAGGAGGAGCGGCGGAACGACGAAACGTTCGTCGTATCGGTTGTCAGCGTCGAGGAGACTCCGGGCTACACCTCGCCGCCGGGAGTCGAGCGCGCGCGCGACCGCACGCG
The DNA here is from genome assembly GCA_964495085.1 of uncultured Ignavibacteriales bacterium. GTDB lineage: Bacteria > Bacteroidota > Ignavibacteria > T3Sed10-11 > T3Sed10-11 > CAZBUK01. Next base: position 3,302 of record CAZBUK010000089.1, on the reverse strand, counting down.
TCCCGACCTTGAGCTCTTTGCGAACGAACAATCGCTCGCGCTGGTGATGACCGATCTGCCGGCCGGAGAGACGCGGCGCACGTTCAGGAATTTCCCCGCACGAGCGCTCGATGTTTTTAATTACAAAGCGATGCGGATGTTCGTGCATGGTGATCTTTCCTGGTTTACGAACGACGACGCGTCGGAGAGAGCCGCGGAGATAGTCCTGCGGTTCGGTGCCGATACCCTGAATTACTACGAATACCGCGCACCGGTCTGGGCCGGCTGGGATGAACGGAATAACGTGAACGTGGAATTCGCGCAGCTCACCGCGGCGAAAGCCCTCCGCGATACATCGGATAATATATCGCCGTACCTGCCGGTCGAGGGGGGACCGCCGGGCGCAATGTACCGCGTCGTACGGAATCCATCGCTGACCAATATCCGTCATATGTCGATCGGCATTTACAATCCGACCGCGCCGGACGAACTGGGGCGGCCGTTGAGCGGCGAGGTGTGGGTAAACGAACTCCGCCTCATCGACGTGGATAATACACCGGGCTGGGCTTACAGATTCTCGACGGCGTTCAATCTTGCCGACTTCGGAACGTTCCGCTTTAATATGTCCCAGACGGATCCGAACTTCCACCGGCTCGACCGGAGTTTCGGAAGCCGTCAAACCAGCCGGGCATGGGATGCAGGCGTGAATCTATCTCTTCACCGGTTTCTGCCCGAGTCGTGGCGGGGAACCGAGCTTCCGTTCAACTATTCGAGAAGCGAAAGTATCGTCTCGCCCCGGTATATTCCCGGTACCGATATTTTACTGTCGAGCGTTGTCGAACAGGAGGTGCGGAGACTCGAGGAAGAGGGCTACACGCCGGAAGACGCACGAACCATCGCCGAACAGTTCCGTACCGAATCCGAGACGATGCGCGTATCGGATTCATACAGCGCTCCGAACATCCGGATAGTTCTCCCGACGCAGAAGTGGTACGTGCGCGAGACGATCAACAATATCCGGATGGGTTTTAATTATAATCGGACCTTCGACCGGAGCCCGAACGTCGAACGGCGCGAGAACTGGGCATGGCAGGCGAGAATGAACTATCAACTGGCATTCAGCCAGAATAATTTCATCCAACCGTTTAAAAAATTGTTCGATGGAGTCTTTCTGCTTGATCACTATAAGGAGATAAAATTCAATTATTCCCCTGCAAGCTTCAATTCCGGTCTCAATCTTTCTCGCACGAGAACCCAGGAACGCCTCAGACGTCAGATTGAAGACCGCCCGACTTCGCGTAACTTTACCGCAAACAGAAATTTCGGCTTCAACTGGAGGTTCGTAGAAAACGCCTTTCTGAATCCATCCTTCGATTATCGACTGAACATTTCCAGTTCACTGGTTCACCTGGAAACGGATGAATTCGGAAATCAGCGGCCGTTCTCCGCCATCATGACCGATATCATCAGCGGTGGATCGGCTCTTATGTACTTTGGATTCGACAACAATTACAACCAGGAAATAGGCCTGGATACGCGTCCCCGTCTCCCCTCGCTCTGGGACATCAACCGCTATTTCGAGGTAACCTCCGGTTACCGGTCGAGTTACCGCTGGACACGGAATCTCTCGCAGGAGGTACTCGGGAAAAGTTCCGGCGTAAATTCCCGGTTCGACTTTACACTCGGCATGAACGTACGCGAGCTCGGCAATAAGATTTTCGGTGCCCAGCAGCAACAGCCGCAGCGAGGCCCGCAGCAGCCTCCGCAGCGCGGAAGGGCGCGGCAAGAGGAGGCGCCGCCGCCCGTCGAAGCTGAGAATGCAGAGACAGAAGAAGAGGAGGAAAAAGGGTCGCGGTTCGAGGCGCTCAAAAGAATTCTGATCCTCGCTATAAAAGTACCGTTTTTCGATTATGACCGGATCAGCATCTCCTTTAATCAGAATAAGAATGCCCAGAACAGCGGCCTGATCGGCGGTACCGGATTCAATAATTTCTGGGGAAAGCTGCCGTTCTTCGATGAAGATAATTTATACGACGGACCTTCGCGGATGTATCAGTGGGGATTCAGCTCCCGCCCTGCAAGCTTACGCGCGCCGAACGGAAACTTGGTCGATAATTTTACCGAAACGAACCGGATCACGGTGAGAACGCAGCGTCAGCTCTGGCAGGGAGCCCGAATCGATCTCAACTGGAATTATTCGTGGAGCTACAACCGGAATCAGAGCCTCGTGACCAACGACTTGGGAGAGTCTCAGGTAACGAATAGCACCAGGACGGGCGACATAGACCGCTCGTTTATGACCCTCCCTCCGATTCTGTTCTTCAAAATGCTCGGCGGGAATATCGAGGAGGTTGCGAAGAAGTATCAGGAGAAGCTTGACGGGGACAACGATCCGGAACGTCAGCAGAAATTATCCGAAGCATTCGAGGAGGGCATGGAGGGCGCTTCGATATTCAGCATTTTCGGCGATGCGTTGCCGCGCGTGAACTGGAATTTCCGGTGGGAGGGACTGGAACGCCTTTCGATCTTCGAGGGATGGGCGAGAAGAGTCTCTCTCGATCATTCGTATAATTCCAACTATACCCGCCGTTGGAGAGGACGTATAAACGACGAAACGAAGCAGACCGAAATGCAGCGTATCAGCATGAATTTTAACCCGCTTCTCGGCATCAATCTGATGTTCAAGGAATTCGCCAAGGGAAATCTCTCCGCCAACGCGCGGTACAACACCTCGACGACGTACGATCTCAACTATTCCCGGGGCATGATCATCCAGAGTCTTACACAGGAGATATCGTTTACCGCCTCCTACGGCAGGCGGGGATTCGCCATACCGCTCTTCGGGTTATCGATGAGCAACGATATCGATATCAGTCTCACCTTCTCCCGCGCGAACAATGAACGCCGGACCTTCGAGAATCTCCTTGTTTCGATCGAGGGCAAAACGGACGACGGTGCGACGAGAACGAGTTTCGAACCCAGAATCAGATACGTCCTGAGTTCCCGGGTGACAGCTGCTCTGTTCTATCGACATTCAAAGGTCTCTCCGAACGAAGCGGGATCGCTGACGCCGGGCACCACGACGAATGAAGCCGGCATAGATATCAATATTTCCATCCGCTAACGGGAGCCGTCGGATAGTGTCCGTATTGAAATCGATCAGCCGGCAATTTATTGGTTCTCACTGAGAAAGTCAGGCTTCCCTCCCGACAGAGTCGGGATCAGGGCTCAGCCTGACAAAGTTGTCATCCTGAGCGTAGTCGAAGGATGAGCGTAGTCGAAGGATGAGCGTAGTCGAAGGATGAGCGTAGTCGAAGGATGAG
>CAZBUK010000088.1:0-14788 GCA_964495085.1 uncultured Ignavibacteriales bacterium | reverse complement strand
CAACCCCGACGATTTCGGCTTGGTGGACCTGAACCATTCAAAATTCTTTATATTTTATTTTGGACAAATGTGGTTTACGATAATCAATTACCAGTTAAATCCTTCGCAGAAAAACAGCTTCAATATCGAGTTATTCCCTTCCAAAAGAGCAAACCCCTTAAGGTTCTCTCCTTTTATTAATTTCCCTTCAAAAGAGATTTTATCTCAAGGTTTAAATGAAGTATGTGTCCATTACGACACAACTACTCTTGCTACGAACACGACCTGTAACCTATTGGTATATAAGCTTTTATTCTAGCTATGTGTCTTTAATGACACAAAGCGTGAGATTTACCTGAGATATGTAAGAGAACTTTCTTTCTTTAAGGTTTTAATTAACAATGTGTTATAGATAGCTTTCCGTCTTTGGCACAATGATTGTTATATATATCCTCAGACATTAGAAACGGCTTATCTTTCATTGTTCAGTTTTATTAACAGGTAAGCAGCCACACATCAATGAGCTCAGCGCAATTTAGTTATTGCTTCCGACGGAATTGCAGAGCAGCCAAACCAGCAAGCAAAACAAATTCTCGATCGCTATATCTGCAAACCCATAAAATTTCTGAGGAACGAGCGTGACAGCTATAGGATGCCATGGTGCTTGAGAAGGGAGAACATGGGGTGCCTCATTGGGGGGTAAGCCAGACTGAGCCGGGCGAGGGAAGATGCCGGCACCCCATACCAATTTCGCCTTGAAATACTAATTCGTTATTCCTTATAATCAACACGATCCAATCATCAACCAGAGGAGAGGTGAAGTATGAAGAACACGAAGAATATTTTCGCACTCGGAATCGCCGCAATACTCTTTGCGGTCGCCCCCTTGCTCGTTGCCGGGACACAGGACGAGGAAGAGGAATACGGTTCGATAACGGGAACGGTGAACGTCGCTTCCACCGTCAGCGTGATCAAAGACGGCGAGACCATTGAATCGATCCCGACCGACGCAAACACAGGAGAATTCCTGGTCGACGGTCTTGCAGCGGGGACTTACAGCATTGAGGTCTATCCCGAGGCCGAGGGTTACAAACCCAAGATGATCAACGATGTAGTCGTCGATGAAGGCGAAGCCACGGATCTGGGCGAGATCCTGTTAGAGGTTGTCGAGGAGGAATAATCCTCGCGACTGCATCGATGTCTCCGGCAATTGCGCGGAATTTGAGATTATATCGTGTGCAAAAGCCACCGGGCCATTCGAAAAGGGTACCGAGATTGGTGGGGCTGAGGGTTGAGGCGAGTCGGTACTCCGTGCTGCCGGCTTCTGGCTGAGGGACAGGAGCCGGCACGTATTTTCACCGGTACAGACCGGAGTCACAATTAACTGTAACTATGTCGCGTGGTCTGGGAGAAGGGAGGAAGGTAACGTTATGCAAAGGCGGATTATATATATGGTACTGACCTGGCTGGTCCCCGTTTCCGTCGTGTTCGGGACAAACAGTCTACCGGTACCCGGAATACAAGAGCCGATGGAGCTCGGAAAAACGGCACAAAGCGAGGAAGGAAAAAAGAAAGATAACTTCCAGCTTGGACTGGAAGCGCTCGGTAGCGGCGAATACGATGTTGCAGTCGGACATCTGGAGCAGGCGCTTGCAGATGATCCCGGAAACGTCAGGATAATGGTGAACCTCGCCAGAGCGTCGTTCGAGACGGGGAATCATGAGCTCGCGGAAGAGTTGATTGGGCAGTCGCTCGAAACAGATCCTGTTTCCGCCGAGGCATACATGGTGCTCGGCAGGTTGCACCAATCCATGGACAGAAACGACGAAGCGATCGATGCCTACGGACGCAGCATTGAAATCGGAGGGCCGAATCCCTATGCGTTGAATAATTTAGGATTAATATATATTCAACGAGAAGACTTTGCAGAGGCAGTTCCACTTATTGAACAAGCGATAGAACAGAGAGCGGATGTTCCGTTTTTTCATAACAATCTTGGGGTCGCCTTGGAAATGCTCGGCGAGTACGAAAAAGCGCTTGATGCGTATTCAGCGGCGCTGGAACTCGATCCCGGATACGAAAAAGCGGAAGCGAACCATGAACGGGTGCGCGAAAAAATCGATACTGATCCGGACGTAATCGGCAGTCTCCGAGACCTGTAAGAATCATGCAACCGTTACGTCGGGACACCGGTATTCGTTCTATACACTATGCGGAGGGACGGAATTATGCTCTGGTTCATATTCACCATCTTACTCGTCTTGTGGCTGCTTGGTATGGTCAGTGGATATATGCTCGGCGGGTTTCTGCACCTGCTGCTGGTGATCGCCGTTGCGACCATTTTAATACGGATTATCCAGGGACGCAGACCGATGTAGAGCTTTCACAATACTTGATCGTTCTAAATCACGCTGTTCGTTTACTGATTCATACATCTACTACATAAACGGAGGTTGGTATGCAGAAAACAACATATTCTTTCATCGCCATCATGCTCCTCGCGGTTCTTCTGATCGGCTGCTCGGACAACAGAGAGCAGAGAGAACAGATGGTCGCCCAGGAGAAGGAGGAATATCTTCAGAAGGTCGATGAATTCATCATGGACATCGATCAGAAGATAGCGCAAATCCGTGCGGAAGCGGCGGAAGCCACCGATGTCACGGAGGAGACGGCGGAAGAGGCACAAAAGCAACTCAATGAATTGCAGCATATGCGTGATGAGCTGAACGGTTATCTCGGAGATCTTCGGGATTCATCAGCCGACGAATGGAACGATTTCAAATCCAAGCTCGACCAGAAACTTGCAGAACTTCGTCACAGCATCAACGGAGACGAGACGATATAACCGCAAAATACTGCAAGCGATAACGTGTGGCTAAACCGTCCCGCAGATTCGTTGCGGGACGGTTTACGTCTTTTGGTACGGAATCGGAGAGGGAGGAGCCTTATGAGATATGCAATCGTATTAACGCTGCTTTGTATGTTAGCAGGAAATCCGGTTAAGGGTCAGGGTATCGACCTGGGTCCTATGCTCGGATTCCAGAAATCTGGCGATGCGGATGCCGGGAAGGTAATGGCCGGCGGGGCTGTGCGGATCCGATTGTCTCCAGCTCTCGGGGTCGAGGGATCGATTCACTACCGGAGCGAAAAGTATTACGACGGGGCATTGACCGTAAAGAGCTGGCCGGTTATGGCGACGGGTCTTATATATCCGCTGCCGATCGTTTACGGAGCCGTCGGAGCCGGTTGGTACAACACAACGTTCGAGTACGAACCCGATCGGTTTCCATTGGCCGTAAAACATACCGAACAGGAATTTGGCTGGCATCTCGGTGGCGGGGTTGAGCTGCCGTTTGGTGAGTCGACGAAGCTCACGGGCGACATCCGGTATGTATTCCTGAATTACGAGCTCGAAGACTTTCCCGACAGGGGAATTTCGCGCAGCGATTTTTACGTCATCTCCGTCGGTATACTCTTCTCATTATAAGTACATTCCGTTCAATCGTGAAGAGGCGATCGGGTCATTTGCCGTCTGAATAACGGGCGATAATCCAGGGAAAACAAATCGAAACGAAATAGCGGCGAAGCCCCTTACCCCGTATTTCGCAGTCCAGCCGCTATTCCGTTGATGCTAAGGAAGATCGCATGCTTCAGTTGTCTGTACTCCTCTTCCGACAATTCTTCCCTCCGTATGCGCCGCAATAACTCTACCTGAATATAGCTCATTGGATCGACGTACGGATTCCGGAGACGGATAGACCGCTGCAATGTAGGATTATTCCCGAGAAGTTCGCGGTCTCCTGAAATACCGATGAGTTCCTTCAGCGTAGCCTGAAAGGTCCGGTCTATCTTGTTGAATAATCTCTTCCTGAGTTTTTCATCCTCCACGAGAGTCGCATAATACCGCGCGATCCCGATATCACCCTTCGCCATGATCATCTGCATACTGTCTATAAGCGCCCGGAAGAAGAACCAGTTGCGGTATGCGTTCCTGAGGACGGCAGTATATTTTCTCCTGCTTTTTGCGAAGTAGCGCTCGAATCCCTTGTACGCACCGAACCATCCCGGAATCATGTGTCTGGACTGCATCCAGGCAAAGACCCAAGGTATCGCACGTAAATCTTCGATGTGCATGCTTCCCTTTCTCTTTGCCGGTCTCGAGCCGAGCCGCAATTCCGAAATTTCATGAATCGGGGTGGCCGCTTCGTAATAGCGAAGCAGATCCGGCGATCCGTATATGAACGAGCGGTATTCGGTTCGCGATGCGTCCGCAATTGCGTCCATAGCATGCTGCAATTCCGGGTGGGTGCGTTCATCGGTCAACGTCCCGTATGCTGCGGGGATGGTGACCTGGAGAACCGCGGATATATCGAGCTCGAGCGTCCTCTGCGCGATGGCCGGATGTGCGTATTTGAGGGATATAACTTCACCCTGTTCGGTTATTTTGATTTTTCCATTCACCGTACCTGCCGGCTGGCCGAGTATCGCCTGATGAGAAGGTCCCCCGCCGCGGCCGACAGTTCCTCCCCGTCCATGGAAAAGGAGCAGCCGAATGCCGTAAGCCTGTGCAATATCGGAAAGCCGCCGCTGCGATTTGTACAATTCCCATGACGAGGATACGACACCGCTGTCTTTGCTGCTGTCCGAATACCCTATCATAATTTCCTGGCGGCTGTCGCGTGCGGCGAGATGGCTCCGATATATTCGATTGTTATACAACGATTCCATGACTTCGGGCGCATGATGCAGGTCATTGACCGTTTCAAAGAGGGGAGCGATATCGAGCGCGCTCCGTACAACGGTTTCGTTTTCAAATTCCGCTAATCCCGAAAGTTTCATCAGGTACAAGACTTCAAGCACGTCGCTTGCCTGTTCGGTCATGCTCACGATATAGGTACGGATGCTGTTTGCGCCGAAGAACTCCCGGCATCGGCCGATGACATGAAATGTTTCAAGTATCTGCGCCGTCTGTTCCGAGAGATCCTGTTTCCCGGGCAGTTCTTTTTGGAAGAGGGCATCGAGGGCGGCGCAACGATCTGCATCGTTCATCGCCGCGTAGCCGGGGTAAACCTGTTCCACGAGTTCAGTGACTGCGGTGCGATGCTCGTCCCGGTGCTGCCGTATATCCAGTGTGGCGAGATGGAACCCGAAAATGCGAAGCTGTCTGATGACTCTGGAGAGCGTTCCGTCCGCCAGGAGGTGGGCTTGTGTTTTACGGAGGCTTGCATCGACGAGCAGCAGGTCATCTAAAAACTCATCGGCGCTCAGGTAAGCGAACGAGGAGGGTGGAGGTACGGTTCCGGCCGTTTGGAGCATCTGTGCCAGTTTTTCTCTTACCAGGCGTAGTTTCTGTCTGTGAAGTTCTCCGGGATTCCTCACCTGGAGGCCATTCAGGCCGAGATGCCGTGCGTGTTCGATATCGGACTCGATGGATTTTTTTAATTCGTCCGATACGGGCAAAAGTCCCTCCGATTCGCTGTATTCGAGATAGAGCGTATCGACTGCGCGGATGTAGAGTTCGAGGGCGGTAGTCATGTGCTTCTGGAGCGCAGCGAGGGTGACTTCCGGTGTCACGAACGGATTGCCGTCGCGGTCGCCGCCGATCCAGCTGCCGAAACGAAGGAATGTGGGGATCTGAAAATTGTACCCGGGATAATATCTACGGAGCTGGCGGTCGAGCTCTTCGTATACCTCCGGCACGGTATCAAAAAGTATCTCCCTGAAATAGTGAAGCCCGTTCGCAACTTCGTCGAGCACCGGAAAATCGAACATCCTCACTTCGTCAGTCACCCAAATACTCATAATGTGTCTCCGGATATCCGCGACGACCGATTCGCGTTCCGCCTTCGAAATTTGCGGGTGGCCGAGCTTTTCGAGGTTTTTCCAGATGCGAAGATGTTTTAGCAGGACGGTTCTCCTGACCGCCTCTGTGGGGTGAGCGGTGAATACCGGCATGATATGCAGCTTCGCGATCGTCTCGGCGAGAACCTCAGCCGGCACCTTCCGTTCGGCGAACTTTTTAATACTCTCTTCTATCGAACCGCGCTGCGGCTCGGAGGAGGGATTCAGTCGATACTGCTGCCTCCGGTGGATCCGGTGGTTTTGCTCGGCAATGTTTGAAAGCTGGAAATAGATAGAGAATGCCCGCACGATCTTCTGGAGCGTGTCGACGTCGAGCGAAGCGATTTTCTCGCGGAGACGTCTCAATTTGGCGGCAGAGGATTTCTCTCGCAGTTGTTTAGCCGTCAGCCGGATATATTCTTCAAGCTCGAAAAACTCTTCCCCTTCGAGTTCCAGAATGACCTCGCCGAGGAGATTGCCGAGCAGCCGTATATTGTTTCTAAGAGGCTTTAATTTATCGTTTCGTGACAATGTCCGTCCGGTCTTTGAAATGTCAGAAAGTATGAAAAAAAAATCAAAGAATACACTTTGTATATAGAATATGCTTTTTTTATATTCTGGAGTATATATCACTCGGGAATAATCCGCTGCGTTGTTCCCGGATCCTGACATACAGACAGAATTGATCGTCGCCCCTCATCAATCCCGGATACATGCATATGTCGGATAATTTAATCATCGGCAGAAAATCCGATCGGGTATACTATTTCAGCTTCAACCGTCCGCAACGATTGAATGCCGTTACGATGGAACTCTACGGCGAACTGAAACGGAATTTACTCGAAGCCCTCGCTGACGCGGATGTTCGCGTGATCGTCCTCACCGGCGAGGGAAGAGCATTCTGTGTCGGTGCGGATCTGAAGGAGCATAACGCGCAGCAACGTACCGAAGATGAAATAACAGCCTACTCGAATACAGAGCAGGAAATCTGCCTTCTGATCCAGCGGTCGGCGAAACCCTTCATCGCCGCGGTGAACGGATATGCACTCGGAGCGGGCGCCGAGATGGCATTAAGCTGCGATTTTGTGATTATGAAACGATCAGCCGAGATCGGCTTTCCCGAAATAAGCATCGGCACCTATCTCGGGGGAGGCGTCACCTATCTGCTCCCCGGTCTTGTCGGAACCGTCAAGGCGCGGGAGCTCATATATCTCGGACGCCGGATCGACGGAGCGGAGGCGGAGCGACTCGGAATGATCTATAAATGCGTGGAGGACAGCGAACTCGAAAGAGAGACGGCAGTTCTCGCCGCTGAGCTTGCTGATAAAGCGCCTCTGCCGCTCGGAATAGCGAAGGAACATCTTCTTCGGCACAACCGGCTCGAAATCGAGCAGGCTCTGAGGGCCGAGGCGGATGCGCTCTATCGCTGCATGCAAACAGAGGATTGGGCGGAAGGCGCCCGCGCGTTCGTCGAGAAACGAAAACCGGTGTTTAAAGGAACCTGAGATGAATCATCCCCTCGAACCGATCTTCAAGCCGCGATCGATCGCAGTGATCGGCGCATCCCATAACCCGACGAAGCGGGGATACCAGGCGATCAAATCCCTTATCGAAGATAAATTCGAGGGTTCAATCTTCCCCGTCAATCCGAAGGAAAAGGAAATCCTGGGACTCCCCGTCTATCCCGATATCGGAACAATCCCGTCAGAGGTCGATCTTGCTCTTATTGCGACTCCGGCCCAATCGGTGCCTGAGTTAATTGCTTCATGCGGCCGCAAGGGAATCAAAGGAGCGGTGGTGCTCGCGGTTGGATTCGGAGAGGTCGGTGCAGACGGGAAGCGGCTGCAGGAAGAGATGGTGAGGATCGGAAGGGAATCGAACGTCCGGATCGTCGGTCCGAACACGTCCGGATTATTCAATCTCCATCATCGCCTGAACCTCACGGGTATCCGTGAGATCCGGAAAGGATCCATGGCGATTCTTTCGCAGAGCGGCAACATCGCGCTGAGTCTCATTACCAGGGTAAACATAAAGAGTAAGACGGGTGTGGGCATTTATGTGGGCATCGGGAACGAGGCGGACATTCGATTTCATGAATACCTCTCGTATCTGAAAGACGACGACAATACCGGGGTAATCGTGATTTTCGTAGATGGATTGCGTGACGGACATAAGTTCATAGAACTCGCGAAGGAGACAGTCGAAAAAAAGCCGATCGTTCTTTTACAGAGCGGGCGCTCGGAGAAGGGCAGGAAAGCCGCTCATACGCATACAGGCGCGCTCGCCGGCCTGTCTGCGGTCGCCAAGAGCGCGTTCAAACGGGCGGGAATCATCACCATCGAACATTCGGATGAACTCTATCCGACCGCCGAGGCGCTCGCCAATCTGCAGCCGTTATACAGGTGCAATGTCGCCGTACTCTCGGATGGCGGTGGACATGCATCGCTCGCTGCCGACGCTCTTCAGGATGAGGGAATCGGGCTGCCCGACCTGTCGAACGATGTTCGGATGAAGCTGCGCGCGATATTGCCGTCGAACGCAGTACTTGATAATCCGATCGACGTTGCCGGAGCGTCGGATTCCAATCCGGGGATTCTCGCCCAGTGCGCAGGGATATTGCTCGAATCACAAGAGATAGACGGACTTATGATCGTGGGCATGTTCGGAGGGTATCATATCAGATTCTCCGACTCGCTGCTCGATGAAGAGAACCGGACCGCCCGCCGTCTTACCGAACTTTCCTCTCAGCTCAGGAAACCCCTCGTCGTCCAGACCTTGTACGCATCGCACCGGCCGGAACCGCTCAGGATTCTGAAGGACGGATTTCTGCCGGTTCATGAATCCATCGACGTCGCAGCTAAGTGCATCTCCGTGCTCCATGAATACGGAACCTACCTGAATACGTCGAAGGAGCGCACGGATTTTGTGATCCGGTCCGAGGAGAAGAGATTAAACGAGGCGGAGCAGGTCTTCGAAAAGGTGTATGCGGAGAACAGAAAGATCATGCTCGAAACCGAAGCAAGGCGGGTTCTATCGCTGCACGACATACCCGTGACCGAATATGATTTTGCCACCAACGAAGAGGAGGCGGTGATCGCCGCCAAAAAGATCGGATACCCGGTTGTATTGAAGGTGATCTCTCCTGAGATAACGCATAAATCGGATGCCGGCGGGGTCATCCTCAACGTGAAGAACGACGAGAGCGTCCGGGACGGTTTCGACCTGCTCATTGCGAGAGCGAGGCGGTATAATCAGCGTGCGAAAATCAGGGGTATATTGGTAGCGCCTATGATGCCGCGCGGGGTGGAGGTCGTGGTGGGCGTTACCCAAGATCCCCAATTCGGTCCGGTGATCATGTTCGGCGTCGGGGGAGTGATGGTGGAGGTGCTCAAGGATGTCGTCTTCCACGTTCTGCCCATCGGACGGGTATCTTCGACGGCTATGGTCAATGAAGTTCGCTCCCACGCCATTCTTGAAGGGATCCGCGGCAATCCGCCGAGCGACAAGGAAGCGATCGTTGAACTGATCATGCAGGTATCTCGATTCGTCGAAGCGTACCCGGATCTCATTTCCGAGATCGATCTGAATCCCGTAATCGTGTACGAGCGAGGGTTGACGGTTGTCGATGCAAGAATCGTATTAAAGTAAAGAAAGTATACCTGCCGGAATTTTTATTCGTACAATCGGTAATTTGGCCGGATTACTTGCCCAGCCTGACTATCTTGACACTTCAGGATTCGTCCGCTGTTTTTCGTCTTTTCGAATATCAACCGTCGGATCAATCGGATTTGTTTATCCGCGTATGATACGGCCGACGCCCGTGACCGTCGCCCTTACGACCGGCGGATTCCCGTAATACGTTATGGTGCCCACGCCGACAACGGTTGCTTCCAGCTCCTCTGTTACGTAGACGGATATATTGCCCGTCCCGTTGAGGGATGCCGTGCAGCTCTTCGCAGTAAAATCCCTTGCTGAAATATTTCCGGCTCCGTTGACTGATGCGTAAAAATAGTCGCCGTTTCCGCGAACGTTACAATTCCCCGCCCCGTTGACGACGCAGATCAGCGTATCGGTTTCAATATCGTTTCCGGCGGTAATGGTACCGGCTCCGTCTATCGTGAGAAAGTAAATCGACGGCAACGTGACATATATATTCAGGGTAATGTCGGTGTAGCTCCCGTCCCTGATACCGACGACGAGCTGGTCGTCTTCTTTGCGGGTAATTACCCTGTCGATGATGTTGTCGTCGGCTTCGACCAGAACGGATTGATGTTCGCCTTGCGATATATGCACGACGCCGATATTCAGTATAGAAAGTCCGGTGCAGTCAGCGAGAGTTCTTACCTCCGTCGCGATGATTCCCGATCCGCGAATCGTATCGGTATCGTTCGTATTATTGGTTATCTCGCACCCGGTGATCAGCATGACCGATAGTGTAAGAAGCAAAGCGCCCGGCGATGCCTTTGTTGTCTTCATTGGTGTCTCCGATTGGTTTTCTGTTTTATCTCGGCCGCTTACACTGCCGAACAGCACTCCCTTCGACACAGCGAACAGCTTCGCATATCCTATTGCGTCGCTCCGTGATAATTCATTTATGTACCTGTTGACGGTAATCCGGCGTCTTAATTCTCTATAACCCGAGATAATCGAACAGACCGTAAACAAGAAATGCCGGCCAGACCAACGATTTGAGAAATCCCCACACTCCCATCCAGAATGACCCGGCATGGGAAATGAAATAAACCGCTGCGCCGATGAAACCGAATCCATATAAACCGCCGGCAAGGCCGCAATTGCTCGTCTCTTTTTTCATGTATAATAATCCTCTCTAACCGTGATTATGTATGTTCGCTGTGGAATGTGGATACTGCCTGATCAGAAGATCTCCCTGTGGAAGTTCTCGGTCGTATCATCATTGTACGTATATGCTCCGGCCGGATTTGCCGGGTCGAGACGGGTGCGGTCGTCATGCGCCGGTGTACGTTATCCACCGCTGATCGTAAACGGAGTATGTATCCTTTCTATGAGCGAAGCCTCGAGAATCCCGTATACGGCATCAGACTCATTAGCTCGAAAGATATATAACCGTCCGAGACGAGCGGCAGCCGATTCAGGAGTTTCCGGACTTCCGCTTCGTTTTCGGACTGCAAGATGAGCACGGCGTCATGATGTTCACTGAAGAAGATCTGCTCTACGATCCCTGTCTCATAATATTCGAGAACCCGTTCGGCCTCCATTTTCAATACCGCGCCCGGAATCGGATTCCGGCTCAGGGGTTTTTCGATTGCGAGAAATTTCATACAATTCTCAAGTTGATTCGATAAGTTAAAATTCCCAGCTCAAGCCTATCAGTGGTGTGATGCTCTGTGTACCATGGTCTATCTGATCCAGAAGATCCTTGCTCCCACGTCGATCGTAGTATCTGGCACGGTACTGAACTCGCACCACAAGCTGCAGACGGTCGACAACCGGCACTGCGGCGCCTACGGAGAACATCCAGGCAATCGTGGGATGCGTGCGAAATGCGGTCGAAACATCGCCGTCGTCGGCGGGTACATCCATACGGGCATCGTCTGAGCGAATCCCGATCGCCGCATATGCGGCTTCCGCCACCAAAGTCTTCCAGGTGAGTTGTACAAGCGGACCGAACCAGAATTCCCGGTAACCACCCCCGACTTCGTTTCGCACCCTTGTTCTGCCCTCATCGTCGAATCCGTCAAAAAGGGCCAGAGTCCGCTTACCTCCGTCATATTGGGCATAAAGGCCGATATGTAGCATTTCGTGAACCCTGTATCCGCCCGTCACAACCAGACCGATCGACTCATCGTACACAAGTCTTTGTCCACGGTCATCCCCGATCATCGCTTTTACCTGCTGTTGAAAATGCGAGAGCGTGATTGCGGATTCGATCCTCCAGGATACTTCTTCCTGGCCGAAGAGACGGCCATGCAGCATCAGACCGATACACAGTATCAGCAGCGTCTTCCGAGATACCATTGCTAAATCCTCCCTCATGTGGTTCAATACTTCGCATTGCACGATTTGTTTGAATATAGCTTGGAATCGTGAGAACCTCAAATGCCGCCATTTAGATAGTTCGTGTATACGAATCGCCCGTACGAATGTTCCACGGGTGATCGAGGAATGCATTCGGAGATCTCCCTCATTACGCTGCAGAGCAGGGATAAGGGGGAATATTTTATTGATTAATTCGTCTAAAATCTTATATTCATAAGATTGCCGCATTTATTTCACATACTGATTCGGATAGACGACATGCAGCTGCGATCATCATTCCCGGTATTCCTCATAGTTCTCTTATATTCGATACATATACCGGATGCGGCAGGTTCGGTGACGATCATTGTTCGAGCGTTTGAAAATATATCTGTATCGCAGCCGGTAGATCTGCAGCATGCGGGCGACGGATCCAACCGGATCTTCGTTGTCTCGCAGCAGGGACAGATCTATGTGTTTCCAAATGATCAAGCGGCCGAGCAACTGAAGGTTTTTCTCGATATATCCGATCGCCTAGTCACCGGTTTCGAACTCGGACTGCTCGGACTAGCTTTTCACCCGGAGTACCAATCGAATGGATATTTCTTCGTGCATTATACCGCCAATAATCCGCGTCGGAATGTCATTTCCAGATTTAGCGTTTCCGAAACCGACATGGACTCTGCAGATGCAGAGAGCGAGCAGATAATGATAACACAAAATCAGCCGTTGACAAATCACAACGGCGGACAGATAGCTTTCGGTCCCGACGGTTATCTGTACATTTCCATCGGAGATGGCGGCGGTGCAGGCGATCCGGGGGAAAACGGACAGAATCCGACGAATCTTTTGGGGACGATCGTGCGCATCGATATCGATTCGACGCAGGGAGATATGAACTACGCCATCCCATCCGATAATCCATTTGTGGGGAACATGGAAGGATGGCGTGAAGAAATATTCGCATATGGTCTCCGGAATCCATGGAGATTTTCATTCGATTCGGGAACCGGACTGCTCTATGCGGGCGACGTCGGTCAGTCGGCCCGCGAAGAGGTGAATATTATCGAGAGCGGCAAGAATTACGGTTGGAATATCATGGAGGGCACGCTCTGCTACCCCTCTTCGGCTGAGTGCGATACCGCCGGTCTGGCGCTACCGATATGGGAATACGAATGGGGTACCGACGGAAGATCGATCACGGGAGGATATGTCTACAGAGGACAGATGATACCGTTCGACGGATGGTACTTTTTCGCGGATTATCAGTTCGGGAATGTCTGGGCATTGCATTATGACGGCGATACGGTATCCGGATTTCACCCATTCGGTCAACTTTCCGACGGGGGTACCGTTAACATTTCTTCCTTCGGACTCGATGAGGACGGGGAGATTTATCTTCTTGGATACAATAACGGAAGAATATACCGGGTTGTATTCACCGGTTCGGTCGATCGGACCGGCGAAATGCCGGAAAGATTCTTTCTGTCAAGCAATTATCCGAATCCGTTCAATCCGAGTACAACGATCGAATTCGGCATTCCGACGGAAGATTTCGTTACGCTCCGGATTTATAATATCCTCGGCGAACAGATATCGATGCCTGTTTCCCGGTATCTTTCTGCGGGTACTTACCGGGTTACGTGGGACGCTTCCGGATTGCCAAGCGGAACGTATATTTATGCAGTTCAATCGGGAAATTTATCGGGGAAAGGCCGGATGCTGCTGTTGAAATAGCGGTCCGGGTGGTACGGCCCGATGCGTTTAGATTCAAACCGATCTGCATATTATACGGGAATGTGCAGACCGAACGGTCCGGGGTAGTACATCCCGGATATGTATCATACCCGATTATTATATAGAACATCATACGATACGGAACGAATTATATGAAAAAAAGACCGTTGATATACGACTATACTTTCCTGTTGAGCGACACAGTCGGCAGCGAGCATGGAGTGACCGGCGAAGAATTAAGAGAGTACGCCGAGCGCACCGGTGATTATCACCGGGTGCTTACGGAAGAGAGAGCGAACGGCAAGGTCGGTTTTTACGATCTTGTCTCGGATAAAAAGATACTACGGGCGATCAGAACATATGCGCAGGCGAACCGGAAAAAATTCGACAACTTTGTGGTACTGGGTATCGGCGGGTCTGCGCTTGGGAATATTGCGTTGCTCCGCGCTCTGCAGCATCCCTATCATAACCTGCTCGATGCAAAGCGGCGGAAGGGCATCCCCCGGATATTCATTCTCGACAACATCGATCCAGAACTCTTCGCCGCTTTCCTTGAATCCGTAGCTCCCGGGAGAACGCTGTTCAACGTCATCTCGAAATCAGGATCGACCGCCGAAACCTCGGCGCAGTTTCTGATAATCGCCGAATTACTCAGGAAAAAACTCGGCAGCAAATTCAGGAAGCACATGGTAATAACGACGGATGCGGAAAAAGGGGATCTCAGGAGAATCGCGATCGACTACGACATGCAGAGTTTCACGATTCCCGATAACGTCGGCGGCAGATTTTCCGTATTGTCCAGCGTCGGGCTGCTCACCGCAGCGATCGCCGGTTTCGACCTCGGTGCGCTGCTCGGCGGAGCGTCCGATATGATGAAACGTTGTCAGACCGCCGACCTTATGAAAAATCCCGCTTACCTGAATGCCGTTCTTCACTATCTGCTGGATACACGAAAGAACAAGCATATCTCGGTGATGATGAGCTATTCGAACGCACTCTATGGATGGGCCGATTGGTACCGTCAGTTATGGGCTGAGAGCCTCGGTAAAGCCGAGGATCGCAGCGGCGATACCGTCCATGTCGGTCAAACTCCCGTCAATGCGCTCGGCGTAACCGACCAGCATTCGCAGGTACAATTGTATACGGAAGGACCGAACGATAAGGCGTTCACCTTTCTCACCGTTGCGTCATACCGCGATGACGTCAAATTGCCGAAGTTTAAAGGCTCATATTC
>CAZBUK010000087.1:0-14854 GCA_964495085.1 uncultured Ignavibacteriales bacterium | reverse complement strand
CATGCGATCGGTTTTAATCCGGATGCTCTGTATCTCCCAAAGAGATTTACATCAACCGCTCTCGCATGCATGATAGAAATTGCTCTTTCATTTTTCAATATTAATCAAAAACCCCGTAGAGATTGACCTTTTATATGAGCGATCGGGAAAAGAAGGATCCGGATATAATTCGCTGAGTTTATCCGGATGCGGGGAGGCTTGTCGAACCGGACAAACCTGATGAATTTTTTTGTTTCTTGACATTCGAATCCGTAAACCTTATGTTATCAAACGAGATAAAGATTACCCGCATCGCCGATATAATTCGACCTTCCATACACCATACAAATAGTCGTGAAGCCTATGAGACCATGCAAGCCAAAAATAAAATATTCAGCTCGGAGCGGATATAGCTTTGTATATATTCTCGCTTGTTCGTTGCTCCTCGGAACGGCGGCCACAGCTCAGACAGCCGTAACTCCCAGCGAAATAGCGCCGCTCAATCCGCCGTTCGCAATGGCAGAACTCAAACGGCCGGTATTTCACGACAATACCTTCAATATCAGAGATTTCGGCGCCGTCGAGATGAGTACCGACGGCAGTGTAAAAAATACCGATGCGATCCACCGTGCGATCGAGACAGCTCATGCAGCAGGCGGAGGTACGGTTCTTATCCCGGCGGGATCATGGTTGACGGGCCCTATTCACCTGATGAGCAACATTAACCTGCACATCAGCGAGGGAGCCGTCGTCCGCTTCAGCGAAAACCGGGAGGATTACCTGCCTGTGGTCATACAACGCCACGAAGGAGTCGAAGCGTACAATTACTCACCGCTGATATATGCGTACGAGCTGCGCAATGTCGCCGTTACCGGGAAAGGGAGACTGGACGCGCAGGGCAAGCAGTGGTGGGACTGGTACCGCGAATACGGTCCGCCACCGCGCGCAATTGCAACAAAAGTGCCGCTGTCCAGGCGCGACTTCGGCAAGGGATCCGGTATGGAGGGCATGCGTCCGAATTTTGTCGTCTTCTGGAAATGCGAAAATGTACTCGTCGAGGGAATTACACTCGACGATTCGCCCATGTGGAATGTGCATCTCATCTACACAAAGAATGCCATCGTCCGCGATGTCACCGTCAATAGTCTCGAAGCTCCCAACGGCGATGGAGTCGTCATCGATTCGTCGCGCGACGTCCTGATCGAGTACAACCGTTTCAAAACCGGCGACGATGCAGTGGTATTGAAATCAGGACTCAACGAGGAGGGACTGCAGATCAACATACCGACCGAGAACGTCGTCATCAGGAATTTCGAAGCGATCGATGTGCGTACCGGCAGCGGAGGGGTTGTCTTCGGAAGCGAATCGTCCGGCGGGATACGGAATATTTACGTCCACGATGCTTATTTCGAAGGGAGCGACAGGGGAATTCGCTTTAAAACCGAACGCGGCCGCGGAAACGTGATCGAGAATATTTACATACGAAACATCCGGATGAAGAACGTGACTTACGAAGCGATCAATGTGAACACCTTCTACACCGGTCCGCGGGCCGTCGGTCCGTCGCCGCTGATCAGGAACGTGTTTATCAGGGACATCGAAATCGACGGTGTGCCGACCGCGATATCGTTTATCGGCCTGCCCGAAAAATGGCTCGAACATTTCGTTCTCGAGAACATCAATATACGGAACGCCGATCGCGGCGCGAGGATAAACCGGGTGAAAGATCTAACGCTCAGGAACGTGGTCATTGAATCGAACACCCGGGCAATGGTGGCGGAAAACGTCTACGAACTGAATTGCGAGAAGCTGAGTCTCAAAGATAAGACAGGCGGGGCGCCGCTTCTCTTCGAGGGAGAATTTACCGGAGCTGTATTCATGGGGGATTTTCCGCTCGATCGGATCGAGTACGGCGAGGGGGTGTCCGAGGCAATCATCGTAAAAGACCGGGAGGTACAGGCCTGGTAGAAACGACGGCGGCGGTAGCGTCTGCATCGCGTGCCGTGAAGTACAATCACCGGGGATAGCGGGGCATGGGGGACTTAATCTTCCCCCTTACGGGGGTCTGAAATCTCAAGTATATAGCGAAATCGCCTGAGAAATGCGGCGTCGATGTTCCCCTTCCCGGCGAGTGACAGGATGACCGTGCCTGGATAGGATTCCATTCGCTGAAGCAGATAGCTGACCTCCATATTCGCATATCGCTCCGAAGCATTTTTTCCACTACTCCTCTTCCCGAACAAGGCATCGGCCTCATCGAAAAACAAGACCGCGGAACTCTCCGCCGCAGCATCGAATATTCCGGCAAGATTCTTCTCCGTCTCGCCGATGTACCTGCTCAGCAAGGCTGAAAGGTCGATCCGGTAAAGTACTTTCCCCGTTTCGCCGGCGATGATTTCGGCTGCGAGTGCCTTGCCGGTGCCGGATCTCCCCAAAAACATTATCAGTAATCCCGATCTGTGCGCAGCCTGCATGCCGGAACTTCCATCTCCGGACTGTGCAGCCTGACCGATCTCTTTCAACAGAGTCATTTCCCGGTGAGGAAGGGAAGGATTTTTCCGGTTAAACGGAGGACTAACGATAAAAACGCTTTCTGGGAGCCCGGATCGATCAATATTGCCGATCTTATTCCTGAAATCCATTTCTACTTCCCGGGAGCTATGGTGGGCGGAAGCGGTTCTCCTTCCCGCACAAATATCATCGAAATGGAATTCACGCAATGTCTGATATTTTTTTCCGTGAATCCCTCCCCTTCAAATATATGACCCAGGTGCCCTCCGCAATTTGCGCAGAGGATCTCGACTCTCCATCCGTCTGCATCACGCTCTCTCCTGACCGCGCCCGCTACTTCATCATCGAAACTCGGCCATCCGCACGAAGAAGAAAACTTATCGTCCGATATGTAGAGAAGTGCATTGCAGCGCTTGCAGTGATATGTACCCTTCTCATAAAAATCGTTGAGCGTTCCGGTGAAAGGTCTCTCGGTACCCTTGTGGATGATAACCCGCTGTTCTTCGGGCGTGAGCTTGTTAAATACGGTGTCTTGCATTCCGGTTTGTCCCTTACATGATGCTATTGACAGGATGAAGCTTGCCGCGGTGATTGAAATAAAATACCTCATCACACCTGTCTCCTCTCTTGGTTATTTTATCGATGCCCGATCCGGAGAACGAACATATGTCGGACGTATAACTCCGATACCAGTTTAACATCGGACGAAACGGATAGGTTCTATAGGTCGGATGCCGATGACGGCTCTACATCGTGACCGGACCGATGGATAACTCACATTGGAAAGATGTATCATTTCTCCCGGGCGCCACGTTTTTGGTATATTTCTTTGAAATTGAGCGAGATATCAGTCATTATCACGCCGGTTCAATCGGGCGTGTTAAAAAGGTGATTCGGATGTGAGTGGCGATAGTAGCATTAACCCGTATCCGAGCCTGAGGCCGGATTCACGGATCCACGGGGAGAGAATACGTGAGACGGTAAAAGTGCTTACCCTCCTTAATATCGATTGTCATCTCGCCGGAGATTCCGTCAAGCTCATCCGTGCCGGAATCGTGTACGACAACGATGATCAATCGGGGATCGCCGCGCGACATCAGTCCGTGATGCTGAAGAACGAACGAGCCGGTTCGTCCGTGAAGCGCGCCGGTGAACCGCTCGATCGCGACATATCCGGCCGACCCTTCGACGCCGGTAACCGCGGTGAGCATCTCTCCCCTGCCCGTTCCGCTGAGTTCCCCCTCGAATACTTTTTCGATCAGCATTCTGCCGAGCCGTAGTGTCCCGGAGGTGTCACTCTCCTCCATAGGCGTTAATTTCACCTGAAATGTTCCGTTTGCTTCACGGGTCACGTTTCCCTCCTTGCGGTATGTTTGTGTATCGAACGGACCGGATTGTCCGGACCGCGTATGATGGTAACCGGTCAATATGCAGAGGAGGGTCGCGCCCGCACAGATGAGATATTTCAGCAGCATACAGGTTCTCTGTTTTACGTGACTGAAGGAGGCAGTATTTCCGGTATGTTTTTCGACGACCGGAGAAATTTTTATTACTGTCCGAGCGGGATAGGTCGTGAAAATAATTTCAGGCCGACGATTCCGACGACAATGAGCAGCAGGCTGACAAGCCGCAGCGTTGTTCGCGGCTCGCCCAGGTACCACATACCGATCACAGCGGTACCTGCGGCTCCGATACCGGTCCAGATGGCGTACGCTGTACCGACCGGAATAGCTTTCAGCGACATCGAAAGAAAATAAAAACTGCATATCATTGCCAGGATCGTTCCTGCGCTCGGCCAGAGCCGGGAGAATCCCTCCGTGTATTTCAATCCAACTGCCCAGACGATCTCAAGCAGTCCCGCGACTACCAGATATAACCAGGCCATACGAATTTTATTCTTTCTAATATGTTGAGATGATCGTTCTCCGGGGAAACCTCCGGTTGTTTAGCGGCATTACATCATTTTGCTCTGCAGTTGAAAATGAACCCGATATTACGGAGGCTACTGTGGGGCGCTGCCTGTTTCCTCAGCCAGAATAATGAGCCGGTCGCGAATAGTTTTCCGGTCGTTCTTGTCCGGGACATCTACACCCAGTACATCCCGCAGCAATATCCCGTCCGCCGCGAGCATGAGTATCGAGGCGAGCACCGGATCCTCAGAATCGGCTTTGACGGCTGTTTGCCACTGTCTGATATGTTTTCTCGCCGATTTCAGCAGTTCCGGATGGAGGGATTTTGCTGCCAGCAGTTCGTCGTACCCGGTCGAATCGGATCCGGCGGTTTCGAGGGAGGCAGCGATAAAGGCCGTGAGCCAGGATCCGGGTTTGCCGTTTTCCCGTTTTTCGGCCGAAATCTCGTCAATTCGCTCGGTCAATCGTCTGAACCTGAGGTCGATCAACTCCCTGATCAGCGCTTCCTTCGAGGGGAAATGATAGAGCAATCCCCCCTTGCTGACTCCAGCTTCGTCTGCGATTTCCTCCAATGTCAGGTGAGCGGCTCCGCTCTTCCTGATGATCCTCCGTGCTGCCCGAATAATCTTCGTGCGTTTATCCATTTCGAATTCCTTTACTGTACCGTCCGGACGGTTATGTAATATATGAATTCCAATGCGAAGTGCAATAGCCGGGCCGCTGTTTATTACGAGAAAAGTTCCGGCGTCCCGCCGGTATGGATGAATACAAGGTCCTCCCCTCTTCCGACTCTGCCCGAGCGCATATAGTCGAGAACACCTGCCGCCGCTTTTCCCGAATATACCCTGTCAAGGAATATGCCCTCCTTCCGTGCAAAGTATTCGATCGCCTGCGTGGTTTCAGGTGTCGGGATACCGTACGCTTCACCGGCGTATGATCCGTCGACAAGAATTTCCCCGCCGTCGATCGTGACTCCGAGCATCGATGCGGTCGCTTCTGCGAGGGTCCGGACTTCTTCCGTCAGCTCTCCGTCCGATTTAGCGACGCCGATACCGGTGATGGTTCCGGTCCATGCGTTCAAAGCTTTGCCGAGGAGGAGTCCCGCGTGAGTTCCTCCCGAAGACGATGCGAAGAGAATCTGCTTCGGATTAATGCCGGTCCGTCTGAAATCATCGATCAGTTCTTCGAATGCAAGTGCGTACCCGAGGGCTCCGAGCGGGACCGACCCGCCGATGGGCATTTCATAAACCCTCCGGTCTCTGTGCCGCAGGGTTTCGGCAACGTCCGCGCGGACGGACTCCCAATCGTCCCATGCATCCGACTTCACCGTGTGTATCACCGCACCCAGAAGTTGGTCGAGCAGATAATTTCCGGAGCGCTGCGGTTCACGCGAGCCGCCGAGTACAAGGTGGACTTCCAATCCCGCGAGCGCTGCAGCAGCGGCGGTCACCCTGCAGAAATTGGATTGATATGCTCCGACGGTCACCACGGTGTCGGCATTCCGGTCGAGAGCGTCGGCAATGAGGAATTCCATTTTCCGGACTTTGTTTCCTCCGAAAGCGAAACCGGTCAGGTCGTCCCGCTTACAGTATAGATTGCACCCGAACTCTTCGGAGATATTCGCAAGCAGGTGAAACGGGGTCGGTAAGTTGGCGAGTTTTTTTCTCGGATATCGTGAAAACGGATTTGTAAGCGTCATGCGTGATCGGCCGGCGATAAGTGTGCGGTTCTCAATTGATGAAGATAACGCGATTCGGAGAAAGAATAAATACGTGCAGTCGACAGAATGGATGAGAGAGGTTTCAATAATCTAACAATTATCGCAAAATATTGTGTTCCCCTCAATTTGCCAAATGACAGTATTCTGAGTAAATTATAAGTTTTGATATACTATGATATCGTGCTTATGGCTGATCATGAAGATACTATAGCTGCGTTGGCGACGCCGGTGGGGGAGGGGGGTATTAGCATTGTCCGGGTAAGCGGGGGGAATGCAATACCGGTCGTTGACGAGCTGTTTGTAGGCCGGCACCGGGTACTCGATATGAAATCGCACACGGTTGCCTTCGGCAACCTGGTCGACAGACGCGGTGCCGGAAAAAGAATTATCGATGAAGTCGTCGTTATTGTCTTCCGTAATCCGAATTCTTACACGGGTGAAGACGTCGTAGAGATTCATTGCCATGGCGGCATGTATGTAAGCCGTTCGGTTCTTGACGTTCTTTTCGATTCGGGCATCAGGCATGCAAATCCGGGAGAGTTTACGCTCAGAGCATTTCTGAACGGCAGGATGGATCTTTCCCAGGCGGAAGCGGTTGCCGACATTATTCATGCCAGGAGCGAGACGGCGCATCGCTCTTCGGTCGATCAACTCAAGGGTAGTCTTTCCGTTGAAATACAGAAAATCCGATCCGATTTATTGAACTTTTGTTCGATGATCGAGCTGGAATTGGATTTTTCAGAGGAGGGGTTGGAATTAGTCAATCGTGACAGTTTTTTCAAGAGGGCAGAGGCAGTCGTGCATCGTTTGTGCGAATTGATTGAGTCGTTTTCGCTCGGCAGAATACATCGGGATGGCATCAAGGTTGTACTGGCCGGTAGGCCCAATGCCGGAAAATCGTCTCTGCTGAATGCGCTGCTTAGGGAAAACCGTGCGATTGTTACGGAGATCCCGGGGACCACGCGCGATACAATAGAAGAGAATCTCCAGATCGATGGATTGCTTTTTCGGATCATAGATACTGCAGGCCTCAGGGAGACAAGCGATCCGATCGAGAGCGAGGGTGTACAAAGGACGCTCGATCAGCTCGAAAGGTCGGATATGACCCTGCTCATCGTCGACCTATCGGTAGCATTGACCGAGGAAACGGCACATTTTATGGAGGATCTTCTGAAGGATATGAAGCGAAGGGATGTACTACCGATTGTTGTTTTTAATAAAATCGACTTAGTGGATCGTGAAACCACTCAATCAAGTGGTCATTTGATGCATTATCCTTTCGTGAAGCTATCGGCTAAAACCGGAGAGGGGATTGATGGACTTCGGAGCATAATGGTACGGACCGCGACAGGCGGTAAGTCTATGCAGGAAGGCTCGGTTCTGGTGACGAATTCGCGCCATCGGGATGCTTTGGTTCGGGCTCAAAGAAGCCTGAAAATGGCTATTGAGACCCTGAAAAGGGGAGAAAGCGGCGAATTCATTTCGGTGGATCTCAGAGCCTCTCTCGATGCCCTCGGAGAAATTACGGGCGAGGTCACCAGCGAAGACATACTGAATAACATCTTTTCACAGTTTTGTATCGGGAAGTAGGTTTCACGTGAAACATGGGGGTCCTGCCGGATATACAGGCCTGAAACCGCCTGCCAATGATTTAATCGTGTTTTCGGTCAATGAGATCTCGAAGAATGACGTCACTCCTCGATTCCGGCGGTAGTGATCCCGACTTGTCGGGATCATGCTGACGGGTGTCAAAGTATGACTAACGACTATTTCTATGAAAATGTATCAGGAACTAAATTATCGATCTAGGCGTATCAATTGATGTCTTCTCCAAAATAGTCTTTATACATGATGGTAACGTAAGAATAAATGGCGGGTTATTTTGACATAATAGTGATTGGGGCCGGTCATGCGGGAATTGAAGCAGTTCTCGCGGCATCCCGAATGGGATGCAGTGTCGGATTGGTGACTATGGATCCTGCCGCAATCGGAAGGATGTCCTGTAATCCTGCGATCGGCGGAACCGCGAAAGGACACCTGGTTCGCGAGATAGACGCTCTCGGTGGCGAAATGGGCAAAATAGCGGATGCAACCGGAATCCACTTCAGAATGCTGAATATGAGTAAAGGACCGGCTGTTTGGTCCCCGAGATGCCAGAATGACCGGGGGTGGTATTCGCGCGAGGCGGCGAAAAGGATACAGGAAGCGCCCCGTGTAATGATAATCAAGGATAGTATATACGATATTGTAGTCGATACGACCGACCGCGGGAAAGTGAAATTACAGGGGATTATTACCGGTTCCGGACAACGATATATGTGCAAAACGGTAGTTCTTTGCGCCGGTACCTTCCTGAACGGACTCCTCCATACCGGTCTTACTCAAAAGGCAGGGGGGAGATACGGAGAAAAGTCGGCAACCGGACTAACGGAATCGCTCCGTAAATTAGGATTTGAGAGCGGGAGACTGAAAACCGGGACCCCGCCGCGTGTCCATCTCGACAGTATAGATCTCTCCTCGGTCGAACGCCAACCGGGAGACGATCCCCCGGTTCCATTCAGTCATGCGACAGATCGTATCGATAACAAGCAGATCGATATGTATCTGACCTACACGTCTCCACGTACGCATAATATTCTCAGGAAGGGATTTGACCGGTCTCCGATGTTTACGGGCAGGATTAAAGCCATCGGTCCCAGGTACTGTCCTTCCATAGAGGATAAGATTAATCGATTCGCGGAAAGAGAGCGGCATCAGATCTTCCTGGAGCCGGAAGGGTACGACGACAAAACGGTATATGTGAACGGTTTTTCTACCAGTCTACCTGAGGAAATCCAACTCGAAGGGTTGCGTTCCATTGAAGGCCTGGAACGGGTCGAGATGCTCCGTCCGGGCTATGCCGTAGAGTACGATTTCTTTCCGCCACACCAATTGCGCTTCACACTGGAGACTAAGCTGGTCGATGGCCTTTATTTTGCCGGACAGATCAACGGCACTTCCGGATATGAGGAGGCTGCGGCGCAGGGATTGATAGCTGGAATCAATGCCGCCTGTAAGATTCGGGGGTTAGAGCCGTTCATTCTGAAACGTTCGGAGGCGTATCTCGGTGTATTGATCGACGATCTCATCAATAAGAGCACCGAGGAGCCATACCGGATGTTCACATCTCGAGCGGAGTATCGACTGCTGCTT
This sequence comes from uncultured Ignavibacteriales bacterium, assembly GCA_964495085.1. Taxonomy (GTDB): domain Bacteria; phylum Bacteroidota; class Ignavibacteria; order T3Sed10-11; family T3Sed10-11; genus CAZBUK01. The sequence goes on along the minus strand of CAZBUK010000087.1, from coordinate 5,542 downwards.
CGACAGGATAATGCCGACCGGCGTCTGACTCGATACGGCTTCCGGTTGGGTCTTGTCGATTCCGGTATGTATAACAGTCTCAGCGAAAAGGAAGCGCTCATCTCAGAGCTTATGACGTATCTCAAGGCTACATCCGGACCGCCGAAGTCGGTCAATCCTTATCTTCAATCTGTCGGATCGACAATCGTTGCGCATGGTGAAAAGCTCGTACAGCTACTTCGTCGTCCGGAGGTAAGGCTAAACGGTTTACTGCAGTCCCTTGTGTTATCCGAGAACGGAGAGGTGCGGAAATTTCTTTCACGCGAAGATGTACTCGGGCAGGCCGAGATCGAGGTAAAGTACGAGGGGTATATCAACAGGCAACAGGATCAGATTCACAAGTTCGAACGGTATGAGAGTATGCTGATACCCGAGAGATTCAACTATGATCTGACGAAATCTCTCTCCGCCGAAGGGAGGGAAAAACTGACGAAGGTTCGTCCCCGGTCGATCGGCCAGGCATCACGTATCAGCGGCGTTACTCCTGCTGATGTCTCGGTGTTGATGATCAGCTTAAAAGGATAGATCGTTCTCAGAGTACCGGGTGAAAATATACCCCGATTGTTAATCAAACGTTCATTGTCTTCCCTGGCACTACAAGATTTTATGAAAGAGGTCCGCCCCCTGCATCGAAATCCTCCCGGACGTTTCACGTGAAACCCTTGTTTACAAACATATGTTTATTATGAGTTTACACGAATAATTTTTATGTCTCTCCCTGAGCCGACTTCCGATCGGATTGAAAACTTTCTCTCCGCCTGCGTCCGGAATCATTACGCTATACCCGAAGATCGTTTAGCGCTGCTCCGGTGGTACGTCGATCTGCTGCTTTACCATAATAAAGCGCTCAACCTGATCTCGCGGAAGGATGAGGAAAATATCTGGACGCATCATGTTTTGCACTGTACCGGGTTATTGTTCTACAGAAGATTCCGGAAGGAGTCAACGGTACTTGATCTCGGAACGGGCGGCGGACTCCCCGGAATCGTGTTCGCCATACTCGAACCGTCGCTGCACCTCACGCTGCTCGATGCAACGAAGAAGAAAATGGAGGCGGTCGATTCTATTGTCGCTAAACTCGGCCTGACCAACGTCGCGACGGTGTGGGGCCGCGCGGAAGAGATTGGCAGGAGGGACGCATATGCAGGCAAGTTCGATTACGTGGTTGCCCGTGCCGTAGCGCCGCTCGCGAAACTAGTCAAGTGGTCGCTTCCTTTTTTGAAGCTGCATCCGGAAGCATCGGCTCCATCGCCGAATGAACTCCCCCCGAAATCCATTATTGCGTTCAAGGGGGGCGATATTGAACGCGAGCTGGTTTCGATCGGCAGTCTGAAGAGCAAGGTCGAAACATCCGTACTCGTGATCGATCCCTCCGAAGAAAAGAAGGTCGTCGTGATACACTTCCGTTAAATTGTACTTACTGAATAAATCGGGCTTGGACTCCGGTCAGCCTGATCCGGACACGTGAGCATCACTCCCGGGTAAAGTCGAGGGGTCTCTTTTTGATTTTCGGTGTGTCCTGTGGAGATAATACTCGGAAACATCTGTCGCAGAAACCGGTTTGTGCAGATAATCGGATAGATTAGTCCTGGTTACGGATATTGCTATGTACCATATTGCTGCTCATCCCGGAAGAAGATATATTTGTAAGATATCAAACTTACTACTTTACACGAGGCAGCGGTATGAACGCAAAGGTCATCTTACTCATCGCAGTTCTCACCCTCTTTCTGCTCATAACCCTTCAGAATACCGAAACGGCAGAATTCAGAATGCTCTTCTGGCCGGTCAGCATGTCGCGGATCGTAATTATGTACATCTGCGTTCTCATCGGTTTTATTGCAGGGTTTATTTTCGCTAAGGTCTCAGCAAAAAAGAAGGAAAGGGAAATCGAAACCGTGGTCCCGCCTGATCATCGCGAGTCGGATATAACTATGTAGAGAACGCTACCCGTATCGTCCTGATGGAGAGAGCCGACGCGGATATTCTCCTAATATCCGGATAATCCGGTGCCAACCGGGGATGGTCCCGTGTTACCGGTTCCGGCCGACAGATTCTGAATCCCTCCGATCCGGCAGGAGAGGGTGGAGGTCCTGTGTCCGACCGCGGCAGATGCCGTTGCTTGTGTTCCGCATTTTTTGTAAAGTATGCATTCCTATTAGTACAAGGACCCCTCGCATGCGCATATTTCACACGCTCAGCCTACTTGTATATGTATCGCTACTCGGATCTCCTCTTTGGAGCGATGAGGTGTATTTCACAAGTCACCCGTCGGTATCTCCGGACGGGGCTACGGTGGTCTTCAGCTTCGAAGGAGATCTCTGGAAAGTCCCCGTTACGGGGGGAACCGCATCGAGAATTACCGCCATGGAGGGGGAGGAAACCCATCCCCGCTTTTCTCCCGACGGACGTTGGATCGCATTTACAGGCAGGCAGGAAGGGAATGCGCAGGTCTACGTTATGCCCGTTGAAGGGGGAGACATCCGCCGGCTCACCTACTATCAGGGGAATAATCTGGTCAATTCATGGTCGTGGGATTCCCGGACCATCTATTTCGCTTCCGACCGGTATAACTATATATCCTCTTATGCTGTATCGGTTCAGGGGGGAACTCCGCACAGACTCTTCGGACATTTCTTCAATCTGCCTCACGATATCGTTCAACATCCGGTAACGGATGCCTATTATTTTACCGATACGTGGGAGAGCTTCTACTCTGTCAAGCGAAAGCGATACCGCGGTTCATTCCGTCCGGATATTAAATCGTACAATCCGCAAACGGATGAGTTCATTGTCCATACCGATTGGGAGGGTAAAGATCTCTGGCCTCTGTTTGACAGGCAGGGGAATCTCTATTTTGTATCGGATGAGAAAAATGGCGAATATAATTTGTTTCGATTAGCGGAAGGAGGGAAGATCTCCCTTACCGATCTCGAATCGTCCATCAAACGGCCTCAGATAAGTGCCGATGGATCCACGATCGTTTTCGAACTCGGTTACCGTCTTTACCGCTACGATACCGCTACCGGCGAAGTGTCGCTCATTCCGATCAGCCTCGCCCGGAATTTCACACTTGATTACGACCAGGAATACAACGTCGAGGGAAAAATAACTTCATTCGATGTTTCTCCCGATAATAAAAAATTCGCTTTCGTCTCACGCGGCGCATTGTTCGTCTCCGACATCGAGGGAAAGTATATCCGCCGGCTTCCGGCCGATCCGATGGAACGTGTCGTGGAGGCCAGATGGCTCGCCGACAGCAAAACCCTCGTTTACACGCAAACCGCCGGAGGTTTCTCTAACATTTTCACTATTTCCGGCGAAGGGAGGAGTGCCGGGACCAGAATTACCGACCACGCCATGAACGACCGGAATCTGACCTTGAATCCGGCCCGGGACCGTCTCGCCTATTTCAGCGGACGGAATTCCGTACAGCTGATGGATCTGAAAACGTTCGCGTCGGTACAGGTGCTGGAGGACGAACTCTGGTCCTTCTATAATAATTCTCTCAGGTTCTCTCCCGACGGCCGCTATCTGTCACTCAACGTGTACAGAAACTTCGAGAGAGATATCCTGATTTGCGACCTCCGTGGAGAATCCCGCATCAATATTACCAATACGGGAGTGACCGAGCTGGACCCCTTCTGGTCGCCCGACGGAAAATACCTATACTTCGCGACCGACAGGTTCCGACCGCTGTATCCCCGGGGCAACATAGAAATGGATATTTACCGTATCGCGTTCGATAAGTATCCGGATCCCTCCAGGTCCGAAAAATTCGACCGGCTGTTTGCAGAGGAGGATGAGGAAAATAAAGAGCCGGAGAAAAAAGCATCGGACGTCCGTGTGTCGATCAGTTTCGACGGACTCGATGAGAGGTGGGAACGAGTAACCCGTTTCGGGTCGTCGCAATATTCGCCGTACGTCCTGACGGAAGGCGAGCAGCATACCGTCCTTTTCATCTCCGATCACGACGGTTCGGATCGCTCGATCTGGAAAACGGTGCTGAAACCGTTTGAAGAACCCAAGACCGAGAAGATCAAGAACGCCGCGACAGGATCGATGCAGATCGCAGAGGCCGACGGGAAACTCTATGCGCTCATCGGAGGCACCGTTCATAAATTGAATCTGTCTCCAGCAGAGGCGGAAAAAATCGAGATGACCTTTCCGTTCCGTCGTCACCTGGCAGCCGAGTTCAGGCAGATGTTCTTCGAGACGTGGGCGAATCTCGACGAAAATTTCTACGATCCGGAGATGCACGGCGTGGATTGGACTGCCATGCGCCGTCGCTACGAAACGTTTCTCCCGCACCTCAATTCCCGCAGCGATTTCAGGAGATTATCGAACGATCTGCTCGGCGAGCTGAATTCGTCACATATGGGATTCGCCTCCACCGGAGAAGAGGAGAAAACGGTCTACGGCTCGAAAACCAATACGACGGGTATTATATTTGAAGATGATCCTCCATATACCGTTAACCGGATTGTGAGACTATCCCCGGCCGATAAAAAGGGGATCGACATCCAACCGGGAGATGTGCTGACCTCCGTAAACGGCGTCCCCGTCGATCCCGGAGAAAACAGGGAGCGCTATTTCAGTTCGCCCGCGATGCAGCAGGAGATGGAGCTCGGATTCACCCGCGGATCGACTGTGAACACCGTCAGAGTTGTCCCGGAATCCGTCAGCACGCTTCAACAGCACCTGTACGACGAGTGGCGCCGGCTGAACCGGACAAAAGTTGACGAGCGATCGGACAAACGGATCGCATATATTCATATGAAGAACATGTCCGCATCCGCTCTCGAGGAATTCCAGATCGAAATAACCAGACAGCTCGCTCACAGCAGCGGTTTGATTCTCGATCTTCGCTACAATAGGGGAGGAAACGTACACGACGACGTCCTCCGTATGCTGAGCGGACGCACGTACCTCAGGTGGAACATCCGGGACGGCCATCCGGTCTCGCAGCCCAACTTCGCCCCTGCAGATAAGCCGATCGTTCTCCTGATTAACGAGCAGAGTCTGAGCGATGCCGAAATGACCGCGGAGGGATTCAAACGGCTCGGCCTCGGGAAGGTACTCGGAACAGAAACATACCGCTGGATTATATTCACGACGGGGATGCAGCTCGTTGATGGTTCGTTCCACAGATTACCGGCATGGGGATGTTATACACTGGATGGAGAGAATCTCGAACTCACCGGAGTATCGCCTGATATATTCGTGCAAAATACATTCAAAGACCGGCTTACAGATAACGACCCCCAACTCGATCGTGCGGTAGATGAGATTCTCATGATGATTCGATAACTGATAAACTGTCCAAAATAAAAATAAAGAATTTTGAATGGTTCAGGTCCACCAGGCCGAAATCGTCGGGGTTGTGGGGTGGAGACGATGGTGTGCGTTTTGATTCCCGCACCGTTTTGTGGGGCGGGAATCAACGGCTTGTGCGGTGGGAAATCCGCCGAGGCGGATTGCGTTTAGATTTCGGCAGCCTTTT
>CAZBUK010000086.1:0-15109 GCA_964495085.1 uncultured Ignavibacteriales bacterium | reverse complement strand
TGTATTTGTTGATTTTCTCGCTCGCCTTGATATACTCCGGGAGCGCCGCGGAACCGTACCATTGGTATAAATCGGGTTCGAGCAGTTCTGCTGCGATTGCCGGATCGGTATGCAGCAGCTCGAGCGCTTCGTCGAAAGTCGGCACGTTCAGTATAAAAAGTCCGCGGTACGAATTATCGTTCCTTCCGAGGGGACCGGCGAGAACCATTTTACCAAGATCGACAAGCCGACGGATATTGGCGAGGTGCCCGGCGAACAGGCTGTCCCGCACCGCTTTATCCTCTACGATACCGCTCCCCGTTTTCAGAATAACGAAGATGTAGTTCTTCATACCAAAATCGTCCGCTCCCATCGCCTCTGCAAGCTCCGGATCGTAATTTGGATTCGGAGTTTGTCCCATCGACGGAATAGCGATAACTGTCAGTAGCGCAAGCAATAAAAAGGTTTTCATCTCGTACATCTCTCCTTGTTATGATTAATGATAGATACTTATCCCCTTCCGCGCGATTCTCCGCGGAGGGTTCCTCCTCCTTCATTTTTTCGTCGACTGTGAGTTCGGGCGGTTCTTCGGTGACTCACTACGGCAGAGCATCTTTCCGCTTGCCGAAATATCGACCGTTGAGGTACTGGACCGGACCGATGAGGAAATAGACAAACCCGGAAGCAGCCCCTGCTAAGCCGGCCGGTAAAGTCTGCGCAAGAAGTACGCTAAGCACGCCTATTCCCGCCATGATCAGGCAGTTATATACATGTTCGAGCGCGGTGAGCGATTCCCGGGCATCGAGCGAAAGTTTGTCCCTGATGCGCCAGGCATGCAGATACAGCAGCGCGAAGACGGTAAACACCGCGATAAATCCGGTCGCATAGATCGTCATGAGGAGCGGTATGTCGTCGAAACCGACCGCGAATTCTCCTCCGAGCGCGCCGGCGAGAAATCTGAAAAGGAATTTAAGAGGATAAACGTAGAACAGAACTACGAACAGCAGGACCGAGTTGAGAAATATCGTATAGGTATCGTCGAGTCTGAAGCGCGTAAAGAGATGGTAGTGGTAATACCAGACGAGTATCAGGATTGCGAAACTGAAGGCAAACGCAATAAATCCGGTCATCGCCTCCAGCAGCGCATCGAAATCTTCCGGAACTTCGAGCGACACAACGAGCAGGGTGATCGAAAAACCGAACACGGTGTCGGTGAGCGTTTCAAGTCGGGTACTTTCGCCCCCGCGCCATCCCCGCTTTTCTACCGTCCGGTTCTGCATGCAAACATCCTTTAAATTTGTGAACCAAATCAGAAAGACCGCTTCCGGGAATTTATCGATTTTATCCCGGACAGGATATAGAATACTTCCGATCCGTCATACCGGTGAAATCAACCCGACATATACCCGGCCGATTCGTAAAATACCCGGAGTCAATCCGGTCTTCCGGATATCGGGATGTATGCGGTCGGAGAGAAGCGATTATAAATTTCCGTGACCGGCCGGCTGCTTCAGCTCCCTGTGCCGGTCCACCCAATACGCCCATATCACGAAGAGCCAGAGGGCATTCCCTGCAACGGCGATCGCGCCTTCGTCAGGAGGCGGCGGTCCGAATACGTTGGCCAGATATATAATATAGAGTATCCCGATCAATGCCCAGAATCCGTATTTTCCGATCCTGTCCTTCGCTCGGGATGTCTTAAGGAACAGAAGAATCCCCCCGATAAACAGAGCGGTTTCAAAGATCATCGTACCGGCCACCGAATTCCACAATTCGAATCCGAAATAAACCGAATCTCCGAAACCGAGGGGAAGATCGGGACGATGTGCGATAAGATCCAGTACCCAGTGGGAAAGGACAAGGAGTCCGAGAATAACCGCTCCCTTTCCGTTGCGCCGGAGAGCGTAGTACACAAGCCCGAACAACACCGCCCAACCTACCGAGGCGAGAAGACTATGAGTAAAGGGATAGTGAGTGAAGTCGAGTGGCGTGAAAGCCGTATTCCCCGGATCTATTCGGACTTGTTCGATACCGAACAGAAGAAAGAGAGGCCAGAGAAGATCGACGAACTGCGATGCGAGGAACAATGTCCCGAGGGAGATTCCCGGAGCGGGCTTCCTGGCTGCAAGTCCGAGCGCGTAGTGGCCGATGAACATATAGTTCGGTCCGTATCTATGTTGTCAGCGAAATAATAAAATTCCCGTGAAAATAGAAAAAACCCAGACTTTATGCAAATAAGGGACCGGCGATACATGCCACTCATCCGGATTGTACATGACTGATCATGAACCGAACGTTTTCGGCTGCATTCTTTACTTCAATTATTTTATCGGGATGGCGGGATTTCCATACGCGGAAGATTTCATCGGCGAATCCCTGGCCCACCGTTTCAACGTTCTTGAAATCGAGGATTATCGTATTGAACTCTTCGAGTCCGGTAAGGATGCGACGCGCCTCGGAGCGCGAGACGAACCCGGCGCCGGTTTTATACAGGTCCACGGCTACCTGAGTCTTGTCGAATGCGAAACCACGATCGGTATAGCGGCGAAACACCGCCCCAAGATCGCGTTGGCTATCGGCATCGATCCAGAAATTTACCAGGGTCCCTTTGCGCTTCCGTATATCCCTCAGAAAAACATCATGAACCCTATTGTCAAAGATTATTTTTTTCGTCGAGCTGCCGATCTCGAAATGATCCGCCGCTTTCGAAGTAAAGAAAATTCCTTCGCCGCTGTGGCGTTCAGGATCGGTCGTCAGCTTTCCCTTCAGCAAATCCTGTATAGCTTCCTGCTCGCTCTTGAGGTTTCGCGTAGAGCGGATGCGTTTGAAGATCCCTACCCCAGCGTCGATTACCGAGAATGAGATCCCCGCCGGGGATCTTCGTGCGAAAACGCGAATACGCCGGGAGGCCGAGTGTTCAATGGCATTATTGAGCATTTCCGTGAAAGCATACTCGACAATACGAATAACGTTCCCCGGAGCATAGGTAAGGATACCGGTTTCTCTTTCCATCTGACGGAATACTTCCTCTTCGCGGAGTCCCGAATTGAGAAGGATCCTTCCGAAGGTCAACTCCGAGTCTAGAGCTCGGCGTAGGCGATCGGGGGCAACGGAAACATACCGGGCGCGATTTGCTTTCCCCACAAGCCGGATTTTTCCTTCATGCTGGAGGTCTTGAAATATTCTGTTTACGTACGTGCGGGAAAATCCCGTCTGCCTGACTATGTCGGCGGTACGGACCTCCCCCTTCATCCCCAATCGTTTTTCAATGAGCTGCCTGATCTTTTGAGTTGACGACTTTTGCATGATTTAAAAATATAAAGTTGCCAACAATTTGTCAACCCGGCGCCGGTCTGTTGACAACATTTCCTAAAATGTCCTTTTATAAGTTATCAACAAGTAAACCCCGAACCGATGAGTAACTTCTTTATTTTCATCGGTTTTTGCTTTATACCCTCTTATTTCGGAGTTGTTTTACCGGAGGGGTGCATATCCGTATATTCCCTGCAATCAAGGGATACGCATAACGAATCCGCCACGCGGTTTCATGGAGAGATCGACTACGGCCTGCCCGGGGCTCAATTCCCTGGATACGAACGAGCGATTTTCATCCCCGTCGGTTATGACCATACCGGTCCGGTAGTCTCCTAAGAAAGACAGATCTATCTTCACCGTTCTTTCGGTTTCCTCCCCGTTGATCCCGGCAATATACCACGCCGTACCCGAACGCCGGGCGAGAACAACATATTTGCCCGGATAGCCGTCTATAAATTTAATATCGTCCCACACAGCCGGGACGCCGCTCATGAACTCGCGCACATAATCCGGAACCGCTGCCATCCCCACCGGCGTTTCGGCAAAATGCTGAACTCCCGACCAGAACAACACCGACGTGGCGATCTCGAATCCGTTCGTGGTTCTGCGCTCGATGCCGGGGATTTCGGAAAAGCTGACCGGCGTGTAATCCATGGGATCGAACACATTGCGGGTAAATGGAAGCATGGTCGCGTGATTGGCTGCGGCGTCGGCGTTATTCTGGTCGAAGGTAATAAATTCGAAACCGCGAACCGATTCCATCGTCATGAGATTCGGATAGGTCCTGTGCCACCCTCGCGGAATCGTCGACCCGTGGCAATTGACGAGCAAGTCGAATTCCGCCGCATCCTCGAATATATCCTGATAATATTCCGTCATCGACTGACCGTCGCCGGCAAAGAAATCGACTTTAATCCCCCTGATGCCCATATCCCTGAGCCGTGAAAATTCACTGCGCCGGCCTTCACGCGTCAGCAGCTTGCTCTTTGGTGTGTAGACTGTTTCGTTCCATGGACCCGAAGAATTATACCACAGAAAAAGTCCCACGTTCTTCACAGCCGCATAATCTGCCAGCTCCGCTATGCGTTCGTACCCGATGTTCTGATCCCAGTCCACATCCACCAGCGTGTACTCCCATCCCATCTCTGCGGCGTAGTCTATGAACTCCTTCTGAACGTCGTACACGACAGATTCATCTTTGAGCAGCGCCCAGCTCCACGACGATCTGCCGGGCCGGATGAACGATTCGTCGATCTCTATCGCTGGTTGGGCGAGATCGGTTCCCAGAGTGGATTCAAGTATGGAACCGAGTGAGCCTATGGCAATGATCCGCCACGGAGTGTTCCACGGGAGAAGGGAATGCGGATTCAGGACTCCGCCGGGAAATACCTCCGGATCCTGTGGAAATCCAATGGTAAATACGCTGCTGCCGTGGACCGAACGAAGGCGCGTCCCGCAATAATTCCGGTCGATACCCGCTTCGGTAATGAGTATCCATACATCGTTCGATCTGAAAAGGGCCGGATAGACCCAGCCTGCTCCCATGGATACCGGTTCACCGACCGGCACATCCTGTACGTAATATTCCTCGTAAGAGGGATTCACGTTCGACCAACCGGTTTGTGCGGGGGCCATGGCTTGCAGCCATGCCCGGGCATCGCCGGGAAAGTTGAATGTGGTTGATTCCTCGACGATACGTTTTTTTTCGCCGGACTCGCCCGGGAAAAAATATCTGAACGCAACGCCGTCATCCGAGACCCTGAAAATTACATCCATTCTTTGATCGCTGGAGTTGGCAAGTTGGAATATCCGTTCCTTCGCGCTGTAGCTGAATGTACTCCGCTTTCCGTTTCTCATCCCGTAAGCATCACGTACTATTTTGCTGCGCGATACATGTATCAGTTCTAACCCGGCGGAGAAATCCGCATCGTTCATCACGATGCCGAGTCTGGAAGGGTTAATGACGGGAATATCGTTGTTTGTTATAGTGTATAGCGGTTGTCCCTCTTCATTAAGCGTTAACGTAACCGTTATCGCTCCGTCGGGACTTGCCACTTCATGCTCCGGTTCCGCGGGAGTACACGACAGAATAACAATAGCGATTACGCTCGTGAAAATGCTATGAATAACAGTATTGTCGTTTGATCTCATAGATGTTCAGGTTCAGGAAATGGCCGGTAGTTGAATGCTGTCGAATAAGTAACTGTTTCTTTTATGGCAATGACACTTGAAGGTCGATGAAGGGGCGATTCACGAACTACTTCTGCAAGAAATATAGTAGACCGTACTCGCTCGATACGAGGAAGTCTGGTACATGCTCACCTCACCGGTCCAAAATACCGGTCCAGCCAGTTTAGCGTCTCCTTGACGAATTCATTTCTCGGAGGAATATGGTCGGTCTCGTATATCTTCAGTTCTTTGTCGGTGGCCCCTAAAAGCTCGAACATCGGTTTGATCGAGGTCTCGAAGGGAAACAGCGAATCGTACTTGCCGTTTATCATCAAAGTCGGCACCCTAACCCGGGTTATATAATTCAATTGATTCACTTCCGGTCGACCTCGGCCGGTGATGCCTCCGGATAATATGATGCTCGCGCCGAGACGTTCCTCCACTGCCGGAATTATCGTCCCCAGCCAACCTCCCCAACTCATTCCATAATAGGCAATCTTGGTAATATCGATATCCTCCCGGGTTTCGAGATAGTCTATACTCCTCTTAAAATCTTTTACCAGCAATTTAAAATACTGGACAAATTGGAATGATTCATCGGGGTAATGTACGAAACCCATTGCATCATCTTTGCGTTCGAATGTGCCTTTATATACGGGGAACAATACTGCGCGCCCGCCCTTAATCAAAAAATCGACAAACACGGGGAATTCAATAAATGAGGGTAGATTCTCGCTTGAATTTGTAAACGCCGCATTAGAACCGGGAAAATAAACGACCGTTTGATACGGCGGTTGCACATGCTTCGGCAGGAATAAATACGCAATTATCCGCTCATTGTCATAGGCAGCGGTAAACGTGATCTTCTCCTGAATCCATTCTTGCGAACTTTCATCGCGTGTCTCCACTCGTGCGTTGAGAGGCGCCCTGTCATATGAGAATTGATCCTTATACACCTGAAAGACCGCATCCGATACCGGTTGCATCCGTGAATAATCGGGTATTTCGGTATATATAGCTTTTTGAAACGCGCCTTCCGGAATGTCATCAAGGTCCTCATAGAATACGCACCGGAACCCGTTTTTTGAAGATCGATTGAACGGGGGAACCTGACTCCAATGGGTAAACATGTACGGCGGATCGTCCCACGCGCCTCCTCTGATCGTCCGTCCCCGATCAGATTCGTTCCAGCACCACTCCCTCACATTTCCGGCCAGATCGTATGCTCCGTAGGAGGTAATTCCACGGGAACTGCCGACGGGAACCGGTCCACTCCCTCCAAAATTACTGTATGGCGCAAACGTGGCAAATCCTGCAAACTGCGGCCAACGAAGAAGCGGACTCTGCTCTCCTCGGGCTAATCCCCAGTGGTAGACCGTCGGCAATTTTTTCCCGGCATATTCCGCATATGCCGCCGCCTCATACCAGCTTACACCTGAGACCGGATAGTCGGCCTGGTCGTCGGGATAATGGCCCGCTATCCAGGTCGATGGTCCGGCTCTACCCGATTGGTCGACGAGTTTTGCCATCCCTTCTTCCCAGGGTAGCTCCCTCCCATCCATCACAAAATCATGTTTCCAATAATCTCTGTTTGTGTATCCGCCGTTATCGATAAACCCTTTGTAGGCTCTGTTTGAAACTTCATAGCGGTCGATGAAGAAGTCGTCCAATCTGCCGACCGGTGTTTGCGCACCGGATACCCGTACCATTCCAGGTGGAATATTCTCTTCTGTATCGAGGACCCTTATGAAATGATTGGGCACCAAGCTGGTTCCTCCGTCTAGATTGATATCCCAGGTCGATGCAGCCGCGAGCAGCGGTTCGTATCCCTCCTTCTCGATTTTCCACCTGAAAATTCCGATCGGCAACCTGATCTCTTCGATCGGGGTTACTCCCAGATAACCCCACTCGCTCTCCGGTTTGTCGTATTCTTTTATGAATATGTTTGCGCCGGTGGGATCGGTATCGATATTGATACCGAATGAACACATTGAAAACATCGAGGCGAGCATGGAGTCGCGGGGAATATACTTCTCCGCCTCTTCGGCGAGATGGAATGCTTCGGTAAATTTCCAATTCCGGATTAGCTGTTCGATCTGCGGCAGAGCTTCCCCGTACGCCCATTCGATATTCGACCGGCGGTTTGAATACCATACTAAAAAAACGATAATGATAAGGAGCAAAACGACTGCGGGGATAACGATCCGCGGCCGCCGGAGGTTACGCAGAATGGTTCGGGCGTTAACGATTCCCGATTCTTCATGCCGCAAACTCTCCCTGTATTTCTTCAGGTCGCTCAGTAATTCCGCTGCGGATCCATATCGATCCTCTTTATTTTTTTCAAGCATACGGTTGACGATGCGGACAAGGTCCGGCGAAACATCGGGCGCATGCTTTTGCATCGGTTCGGGATCTTCATTAATGATTAAGTAGATCAGCGCTTGCTCGTAATCGCTTCTGAAGGGGCGGTGCCCGACAATCATTTCATAAAATAATACACCCAGCGACCAGATGTCGGTTCGGTGATCGACATCCTCTCCCCGGGCTTGTTCGGGCGACATGTATGGGACTGTACCCAGGGTCGTCCCTTCTTTTGTCAGTAATGAAACGTCCCTCATCTTCACCAGACCGAAATCCATCAGTTTTACACGTCCTGCTGCGGTTACCATCACGTTGCCCGGTTTTATATCCCGGTGAACGATTTCATTTGCGTGCGCCGCGGAGAGCCCCTCGGCGATCTGAATGACCTGATCGAGTATCTGTGATAACGAAAAAGTGGCCGGAACCCGATGCGCGCTATCGTCCCCCGGGTGATCTATCCGTTGAGATATCATCTCGCCTAATGATCGGCCGTCGATGTACTCCAGGACGATAAACGTCTGATCATCGACTTCATTGATCTCATACACGGTGGCGATATTCGGATGGTTGAGCGACGCGGCCGCTTGCGCTTCGCGGACGATGCGTTTTTTCTCTTCTTCGTTTTGCAGGGATTTTGGAGGCAGGAACTTCAGCGCGACCGAGCGGTTGAGTTTCGTATCGAGGGCCTTGTAGACGACGCCCATGCCGCCTTCGCCGATTTTTTCAAGTATCTCATAGTGCGAGATAGTTTTACCTATCATCGTAGACGCCTTTGCCTAATTTCTCCAGAATCTCGTAATGGGATATCATCTGTCCCATCAGAATTTACCCTTTTCATTATTCAATTCGATTATTATTCTCACATGTCCTGTCCATGTGCAGGCTTCGATTCTATCGGAAGTCTTACGATAAACCGCGTCGTTCCCGCTTTTGATTCGACCAACAGTTCTCCGGCATGTTTTTCCGTTATTATTCCATAACTTGTCGAAAGTCCCAGTCCAGTACCTTTCCCAGGTTCTTTCGTCGTATAAAACGGTTCGAAAATATGCGGCAAAATCTCGGGAGTGATGCCCGAGCCGTTGTCTTCAATTTCAACGACGATACGATTTGACTCCCGATGGCTGCTAATGGTGATTTCCCCTTTCCCGCTTACCGCATCAATAGCATTCGAAATTATACTCGTCCAGACTTGATTGAGTTCACTCCCGTATGCCATGATCCGGGGGACATCTGCACCGTACTTCCGATGAACGGTAATACCCGCTTTCAATTTATCGCGAAGAATCACCAGAGTGTTATCGATACCGTCATGCACGTTTATTTCCTGTACAGGTGCCTGTCCCAGATATGTATAACTTTTCATTGCCTCGACAATTTCTGAAATTCGCGTCGCACTGTTCGTAATTTCATGCAGTAAGGAATATATCGTAAGTGTATTCGATAATAAAATAATGATATATTTAATCGTATCACCCGGAAACACGGATGCAATGTTTTCGAGATCGCCGGGTGTCACGTTTAAAGAAACAAGCGAATCCACGATCTCCCCTTCACTGGAAATTCCGTTCTGTTCAAGCCAGGATTCAATTTTTTCCTCGGCAGCTAACAGCTCGAGCGAGCTCAGTGCGCCGACGACGACCGAGCTTTGCTTTGCCAGTTCTTCCAATACACGAAGCGTTCTCTTTGCTTCTTCGGAAAGATTTAGACTGCTCAGTTCACTACGAGAGCGCTCAAGTCGTTCGAGTGCACTACGGACCTGTTCTCCGGCACGACGCACTGCTGCAGCAGGATTGTTCAGTTCGTGAGCAATGCCGGCAGCGAGCGTTCCGAGGGTCGACATTTTTTCGACCCGATGGAGCGTCCGTTCAGCCCGTTTTTGCTGTGTAATGTCGGTACCAAACACAAATACGAGTCTTGTACGTTCGTCACGGACGTGAGAGAAGACATATTCACTATCTTTGAGACGACATTCGACGGGGACAACCTCACTTGTCCCGAGAATGCGATCCCATAGTTTTTCAGTAATATCTTTACAGACATCACTCCATTGCTGTCCGATCAAGTCATCACCGAACACGGTACGCGCAGCCCTATTTGCCAATAGTATACAGCCGTCGAAGTCAGTACGGACAACGGGACCGGGATTCATATCGGGAAAACGCGCGACCTCGGCCAGTTTCTGAGATTGCTCGGTAATTTTTCGTTCCGCAATGCGGCGTGCAGTAATATCCGTTCCAAAAGAAAACACAGAGTCTTTTTGTTCTGCCAGTATATACGAAAACATAATAAAGCACTTTCCGACTTCCGTCTCATGCTGAATAGGAGTATCACTTTGAAGAATTCGCTCCAACATATCGGCGGTAAATCCGGGACATAAATTCCCCCAGAGCTGACCTATGAGTGAAGTTTCTCCGAAGAGTTGCCTTGCTGCCTTGTTCGCAAGTAATACGGTCCCGGTCCTGTCCATTCGACATACCGGCCCGGGGTTCATCTCGGGAAACATAGCCATCTCAACGAGTTCTTTTCTGATACGTTCAAACTCAGATAGCTTCGACACTGTCGACCTCAACTAAAGTTATTATATCCCATTTTCTCCGAGCCACTCATACACCATACAAAGATCGCTGTACGCCGTGCTGAAATAATTACTTTCGTTATCGGGACTGATGTTTCCGATGCTGTTCTTGAGCTTCGTCAGCCCGAATTCCATCCCCTTGATACTGTCTTTCATATCGACTTTAATGTTCTCGGGTTTGAGAGCGCGGTGGACGATTCGATTTTCGCATGATTCAAGGTAAAAACATAGACAC
Source organism: uncultured Ignavibacteriales bacterium (assembly GCA_964495085.1). GTDB lineage: Bacteria > Bacteroidota > Ignavibacteria > T3Sed10-11 > T3Sed10-11 > CAZBUK01. The sequence continues at coordinate 4,475 of CAZBUK010000086.1, read as the reverse complement.
AACGGGCGGTCGAGCTTGGTGTCGTGGGCTTTGTAGACAACCCCCATACCGCCTTCGCCTAACTTTTCAATGACCTTGTAACGAGATATTGTTGTGCCAATCATACATCGACTCAATCTATTCACGTTTCGCATCGGCGGTAAAGTCTGCCGCCGAGCTGTTTTGGAAGGTTTAAATAATGGTATCTCTTTTAACCGATCATCCTTAGTAATACTCCGGACGATAGTCAATACCATTTAAATTAATCGAACTTATTAGTGTCAAGTTTTTAATTCGGCTTTTCATTGTATCAGAAGCGGAGGTTTTTATTTTACGTAGACCATCTTCCGGGTATCCATAAGGCTCCTGATGCTTCCATCGGTCGGTTCGACAATTATTCTGTAGACATACACGCCGCTTGCAAGATCGTCCGCATGAAAGTGAACTCGGTGGTTACCCGCTCTCCGTACTTCGTTGGCAAGGGTAGCGACCTCCTGACCGAGCATATTGTAAATCCTGAGCGAAACATGCGCCGTAGTGTGCAGATCGAAGCTAATCGTTGTGATCGGATTGAATGGATTCGGATACGCCTGATACAGGGCAAACTGTACCGGCAGTTCGGATCTGTTACCCACATCGGTAACAGTACCCAATGAAATGACCGGCGTCCAACCCATATTGTTGTTATCATGAATTTCGTCGCTGATGTTGTTATCCGGATCGATTACCGCATAAATTCTTGCATTCTTCAGATCTGCATCCACAGGGATATCCCACTCCACGAAAACATCATGTGCACCACGCGGTTCGATAATTGTGTCGATCAACGCTTCAGCTATTTCCGCACCGCCGGATACCGGATCACCGAAATAAAATTTTACGAGTACGGGTTGGGCTACCTCCATCAAGCTGAGATTACGTATGCGCGCACCTACCGTTACTGTTTCGCCTCCGCGCGGTTCTGTATCCGAGAGGACAATATCCCGGGTGCGGTATCTATACGATGCATCGTTTCCGGGATATGGTAATCCCTTCTGCATATCATACCGCCATGGCAGACTGAACGCGAGGTCCGGGCCCCCGCCATACTGCTCATTCCAGAAATTATTGCCGCCCGGAATATCTATTTTATAATCCAACGCAAGCGCACCGAATTCCGTCCAGTAGGCATACGGTTGTATATGGTACGTGCCCGAAGTCCCGAATTGTGATTCAACACTACCGAACTCACCGAGCATTTGAAGAGACTCATTGACCGACACCGTTTGAGTAGTGATTTCACCACGATTATACTCACCGCCCCAATTAAAATAAAATTCCACTTCGAATCCCTTAATCTTACCTTCCCCTCCCAAGCCCTGCTCGAACGAACCGCCTGCTTCCCAGCTTGTCTCGGCGCTGTTCTCCATGAATGTTCCGAGTTCGAGGGAAACAAAACTATTACCCGTCGCTCCGATCGTTTGTTCCTGAAAATTAACGATATGACTTGCCAGATCAGGGTTGGCTTCGACATTGTATGGGCGATAGGACAGGATATTACCGACCTCATGGTCAGGACGGAATATATTACCTAAAACATTGTCATTTTTCCCCTCGATCCACAAAGGCCGGATATTACTCGGAAGCGAGACCAGGAAAAATCCTATGGGGGTCGGATCAGTTCCTTCGTAAACAGGGTATTCATAAAAATCTATGTCGTAAATACTGGCAAATATCCAATCATCGCCCGCGGCGGTTCTGCCGCTGGAGATAGTCATAGTTTCCGTCTGCTTAGTGGAGTTCTTGAATTTTTCACCATACGTAACCTCCATTTTTAACTTAGAGCCGGGAACTTTTAGTTCTATGCCGGCGGACATTCCCCAATCTTCGTGATGTTCTATTGAAACCGTATTGGAACTCGAGGTAGTCTGTACAAAGGTCGAGAGAAAACCGCATCCTTGATTAGGGAAACAGCCGCTGAGGTCGAATGTTGTTCCGTTCAATATGTCATAATGAACGGGCGGTGCATACAGAATAACCGATGGCTGCAAAACGCCGGTTCGCCGATAATGTACGGGCGACCCAAGCCATATCCTGTCGCCATTAAAATCACCCAGTGCAATGGCGAAGTTTCTGTACCCCATATCACTCGGAATCTGCCTTTCGAACTCCTTCCGGCCTTTAATTGTCGAAGAACTTATATTATCGTCGACACTCATGACAATGATTTCGAAATATTGTCTTCCGCCCGGTTCCGTCTCTCTATAATTCGTTGCCATCACTATTTCAGAGCTCCCGCTCCCATCCATATCTCCCACAGCGAGAAAATAATCTTCGTTTCCCAAAGAGGGTGTCGGCGCTCCCCTGGTCAATCGCAACTGAGGAACAGACTGCTCATCGACCGAGTATATCCGGGTGCTCCCTGCTGTTACCAGCACTAATTCATCTCTATAATCTCCATTCAGATCGCCTGCGGCAATATTTAACGGTGTTATTTCACTCTCGTTTTGCGCATTCAGAGCTATTCTGTTTACATCGCTTGCGACGATTGTTTTGAGGTTGTCCTGTATGTCCAGGATATACACATATGTATCGTTCCCGGATTCTTGCTGGGCAAATGAAAATCCGAATGCGATCTCCATAAATGGATCCTCATCGAAATCACCGCTTGAGCCCGATATATGTATGGATGTAATATTGTACGCGGGACGATAGAATATCTCCTGTGAGGCTTCAACTGCGAGGTTTCCCTGCTCGTCCGCCGAATAAATTGTGATACTCAGTGCCCAGTTTGACCCAATAAGCGGTTTAACAAAAAGAAGCGCTATCTCATCATATCCGTCGCCGTTAAAATCTCCGGCGATGATATCCCAGTTATCATGACGAACACCGTCATGTATGAATATTTTTTCATTATGAATATTGCCGCGCGGTATAGGTGTAAGGTTTCCCGGCTCAAATGAAAACACTTGAAGATGGATCGAACTATCGGGTCCCTGATATGCAAGTACGAATTCGTCCGTCCTGTCGGCACCGAAAAGATCTCCCGTAGCCAGATGAATTTTTCGCGCACCCCCGGAGGAAAGCGGACCCTGAATAGACAGCCGGGAAGTTTCCGCCCAGCTTAGTGAACCGGGATCGATTTCGGGAACTATCACGGTAATCGAATTATCAGGCCCGGGCCAGGCCGCAACAAAATGCTTATACTCGAGTCCGAGGAAATTACCCGAGGCAACAGCCATTTGTCTGTTGCCGGTAACAATTGAATCCGTGTGTACGGAACCCGCGACAAGTGTTTGATCGATATTCGGCTGGGTCATATCAAGATTATAAATTATTTGATTACCATAGTGTTCATTATTATTCTCACCCTCGCTCCAGATTATGACAAGCTCCGAGTTGTTAATAATGTCCCGTACGCGCGCAAGCCTGTCTCCGTTGGTCTGAGACTGAGCAATAAGATTGCTATGACAAACTATGCCGAGAAGGAAAATATATACAACTAACAAACGAAGATATGGCCTCATTATGAACGCTCCGTGTATGAGTGTGTTCTGATACAAATGGTTATTCGCATATACATTAATCTCTGAATTACGACTGTAAGCACTATATCGACGAACCGAATTCCTTCGGGGCATTCTACGATCAATACGTAACCAACGCTTAGGTAATGTATATCGATGTAAATGATCTCTTATGAATCGTCAATGTCGGTAAATCGTAGGGTAGTAAATTAACCGGGATATTTGTGTTGAGAAGGTAAATCGGCAACTTCACATGGGATATGAATCAACGGAATAAGCGCAGGAAAAACATGATTTCTGTTATTGTAACTATCTTTAATCAAAGCACTCTGGGCGCCGTATATATGCGCTTTTTATTTGTGGAAGGTAACTTTAGAAGATATACATTTGAAGGACTAATAGCAATCTAATAGGAGGCACGATTGGTACTTCAGAGCAACGAGTTGGGTTTACTTGCATGAAACAGGAGACAGACGTCGGAGGTCAGAAATCAGACATCAGAGATCAGAATTCAAAAGATCATTTCCCACACTCACAGATGAAAAAGCCCACCGGAGGTGGGCAATGTTGGTAGCAAGCAATACACACTAAGAAGGATCGCGCCTCGGAGAGGTGCTATGTTGGTGTCAACGGTGCCTGATTGTCAGAAGCCAGAGGTCAGGAGACTGAAGACAGAAGTCAGAAGTCGGAGATCAGAAGTCATAAATGCACTGATAGTACCAGATCAGAATCAGTGTAAATCAGTCCGATCTGTGTCATCTGTGTTCCATCGTAAAAACCTTTGCGTCTTGGCGTCTTTGCGTGAACCAGAAGACACGAGACAGAAGTCAGAGGTCAGAGAGCGGAAGTCAGTAATGCACCGGTAGTCCAGATCAGAATCAATGCCAATCAGTCCGATCTGTGTCATCTGTGTTCCATCATAAAAACCTTTGCGCCTTGGCGTCTTTGCGTGAACCAGAAGACACGAGACAGAAGTCAGAGGTCAGAGAG
>CAZBUK010000085.1:0-15437 GCA_964495085.1 uncultured Ignavibacteriales bacterium | reverse complement strand
CAAAACGCACACCATCGTCTCCACCCCACAACCCCGACGATTTCGGCTTGGTGGATCTGAATCGTTCAAAGCTCTTTATATTTTATTTTGGACAGATGTGAGTACGTATGTTGATTAAGAACCGGCTGACGTGGAAGAAACCGGATTCAGAGGTGCTATCAATAATGAGCTCCCGAGAATCGGAAAAAAATTATGGGACTGATGAATATCCCGATCATTCCTTGTAGAGCGTATATGCAAACCAGAGCATAGGCGCCTGCCCATGCAGATCTCCCGTACTCCTGGGCCTCGTGAGATAGTATCCGATATCGTCGCTCTTCCCCGTCCCGACGCAGATATCGGTTATATTTCCATCTTCGTCGATATAATCCATGAGCGCATTCCAGGCCTTCCGGTAGGAAGATATATACTTCGGATCGTCGAGTATGTTCCGGCTCACTCCGACCGAAAGCGCGTACCCGAACATTGCGGTTGCGGAGGTCTCTTTCCACGATTCGCTCACGTCGATCAGCTGCAGCCACATGCCGTCATCCGACTGGTACCGCACCAGCGCATCCATCATTTTTATATACCCCGCTGCAATGGCTGCGTACTCAATATGCGTTTCGGGCAGCTCGGATAACAGTTCAGCCAGCCCCGCCGCCACCCATCCGTTCCCTCTCCCCCAGAAAAACGGAGCATCTGTTCCGTGGTGAAACAATCCGTTCGGCTGCTGCAGCTTCTCCAGATACATTCTTACGGCGAGCGCGGCTCTGTCGAGATAAACCGGTTGCCGGGCAGCACGGTATGCCTGAACCTGCAGACCGGCGATCATCCAGATGTCGTCAATCCAGAAGCGGGCTTGCGGAGTCAGACCGTCCGTAGTCGGTCGATCCCATTGCATATCAGCGAGCTCGATCCCCTGCTTGAGAAATCTATCGTCGTCCGTTTGCATGTACAATTCAAGGGGGAGAATGCCGTAGACCTGTGCATCGACATGATGCACCGTATTCAGAACGGTATCATGCAGGACAGGCTCATAACGAGCGATGAGTTTTTGTATTGCTGTCGTATCGCCGGTCAATCCCGCAAATCTTGCCGCGCCGAATCCCGCACATGCCTCCGCATAATGTACGGCGGTCAGAAAATCCGTCCGATATATCATAAATCCGGGACGCGAAAGCAGGTTGTCGATCAGCATATTGCCGACGTATTCCGGAGTACGGTGTTCCAGCGGCAATCCGTCCGCTTTATCCGGCCTGCCGCAGGCAATGAAAAGGAAAACCCCTGTTGCCGTCAAAATAATGGAAGCGAGTCTCTTCATATGGTTACTAAGTCAGTCAACTTTCGGTATTGGAGCGTATAACGACGGCCGGTTTGATTCTTTTGATATGACGCACAACATCCGGGTATGCACTGTAATTCTTATAAGATGTGAAATCTTTTGTATAGAGTTCAATGCTCTGATAGTTAAAGGCTGCAGGATTCATTGAGATTCAGCCGATTAGAGCGGAGATTGGTGTACGGGTACGAGGTGGAAAGTTTATGTAAGTTTTAATATATTAACGATATTATCGCAAGTGTGATACCGACACTTAAGATACCCAACTTCTAAAATTCATGCAAATCCCGCCGTAGAAAGGATGCAGCCATGACGCTACATCGAAACGTTATCAGCACGTCCTTCTTATTCCCCCTTCTATTCCTTATCTCTATAATATATATTCCACTGCAAGCGGACTCCGCAGCGGGGTCTGCAGATAATTCCAGTCCGCTTATAAGCTTTTCGCCGGTTGATGGGCATTTTCCGCTCGCCGTGAACGGACAGCCTGTTCCTCTATATATAAACGAAGCGGACCACCAGGGAGTCATCCGCGCAATGGGGGACCTACGCTCTGATTTGGAACGAGTGACCCGTACCGAACCGGTGCTCTCGACCGGCGCTCTGCCAACGCAATCATATCTCGTCATCGCAGGTACGCTCGGCCGGAACCCGATCATCGACCGTCTCGCCGGGGAAGGGAAATTAGACGTAACGGGTATCGAGAATCGCTGGGAGACATTTGTCATACAGGTTATCCGCAACCCTCTGCCGGATGTGAAGGAAGCTCTGGTCATTGCGGGGAGCGACAAGCGCGGCACGATCTTCGGCATCTATGAACTCTCGCGGCACATCGGAGTCTCTCCATGGTACTGGTGGGCCGACGTACCCGTCCATCACAGGCCGGACCTATACGTATCCCCGCAACGCTATTCCCTTGGAGAACCGAAAGTTCAATACCGCGGTATCTTCATCAACAACGAGAATCCCGCACTTCTCGGGTGGGTCAATCATACCTTCGGAGGATTCAACCACAACTTCTACCAAAAAGTTTTCGAGCTCATACTCCGCCTCCGTGGAAATTATCTCTGGCCCGCGATGTGGGGGAAAGCTTTTCATGACGACGATCCGCTCAATCCTGAGCTTGGCGACATGTACGGAGTCGTCATCGGCTATACGCACCATGAACCGATGATGCGCGCGCATGTCGAGTGGGCGCGTTACGGCAGTGGACCATGGGATTACCAGAAGAATCCCGACGTCCTCCGGACATTCTGGCGGGAAGGCATCGAGCGCATGAAATCCTATGAGAGCAGCGTAACCCTCGGCATGCGGGGAGACGGCGACGAACCGATGACCGACGAAGCGAACATCGAGCTGCTCGAACGCATCGTCGCCGATCAGCGCCGCCTTCTCGAAACGCATGCGTCGCAGGATCCGGGGGATGTCCTGCAGCTTTGGGCTCTCTATAAAGAGGTGCAGGAGTATTATGAGAGAGGAATGGAAGTACCCGACGACGTGATGATCCTCCTCGCGAACGACAACTGGGGTAACATCCGGCTCCTGCCTGATCCGGAAGAGGCACGCCTCCGGAAGGGAGGATGGGGGATGTATTATCACTTCGACTACGTCGGCGGACCCAGAAATTACAAATGGATCAACACGATCCAGATTGCCAGGATATGGGAGCAGTTGCACATCGCGTATCGGCATGGAGTCGACAGGATGTGGCTGGTAAACGTCGGCGACATCAAGCCGATGGAATTTCCGATCTCGTTCTTCCTCGATTTTGCATGGAATCCCGACGATATGCCTGTCGAAAAGATGGCGGAGTATCCGCACGCATGGGCTGAACAGCAGTTCGGCGCCGAATTCGCCGGCGACATCGCACATCTTCTGACGGAATATACACGCTATAATTCGCGCAGGAAGCCGGAATTGCTGAGCCCGGAAACGTATAGTCTCATCAACTTCCGCGAAGCCGAGCGAATTGTCGAAGATTACAACAGGCTTGCCCGGAAAGCGAAGGAGGTGTTCGACCGCCTCCCCGGGGAGTATAGAGATGCGTACGATCAACTCGTCCTCTACCCGATCGAAGCATCTGCAAATATCAACGAGCTGTACATGACGGTGGCACAGAACCGGTTGTACGCCCGGCAGAGACGCGCTACGGCGAACGAAACGGCGATCAAGGCGCGAAAACATTTCGATCGCAACGCTGAACTTGACGATCGATACCATTCCGGAATCTCCGGCGGCAAATGGATTCATATGATGTCGCAGACGCGCATCGGATATACCTACTGGCAGCAGCCGCCGGAGAACGCTATGCCGGAGGTTCACACCATCAACCTCCCCCGCTCCGGAGAGATGGGCGTGGCGATCGAAGGGAGCGAAGCGTGGTGGCCGAACTCTTCGGAGGACGCGGTACTCCCGGAATTCGACAAGTATAATCGGCAGACCTACTTTATAGAGATATTTAACAGAGGGCGGGAACCGGTTGAGTATACAATAGAAAGCCAGGCGCCATGGTTTCAACTCTCATCCGTTGAAGGGAGAGTCGAATCGCAGCAGCGTATAACAGTCGGAATCGACTGGGATCGAGTTCCCGAAGGCAGAAACCGGGGTGTGATGACGATCCGCGGAGGCGACGGCAAGTCGGTCAGCGTAATTGCACCCGTCCTCAATCCGTCGTCTCCCGCCCGCGGAGAAGTGAAGGGATTTGTTGAAGGAAACGGCGTCGTGGCGATGGAAGCATCGCATTACTCGCGAAATGTTAAATCCGAAACCACTTCCTGGATTCACATTCCGATTCTGGGCAGAACGCTTTCATCGATGACCTCCTTTCCCGTGCTCGCCGCGGAACGCACGCCGGGCACGCCCGACAGTCCGCGACTCGAATACGATCTGCATCTCTTCTCCGAAGGAGAAGTCACGGTCAGCGTATATCTCTCTCCCACGAAGGATTTCCGGAAATCCGGCGGATTCCGTTACGGCATTTCATTCAACGACGAGCCGCCTCAAATCGTCAATATGCACGAGGAGATGCGCGACGGATTCAAATTACGAGTCTGGGAGCGCTGGGTCGCCGATAATATAAATATCCGGAAGAGCCGGCACACCATTGACCGGCCGGGCAGCCATATTCTGAAGGTCTGGATGGTCGATCCGGGCGTCGTGATTCAGAGAATCGTGGTGGAAACCGGCGAGACCGGACGTACCTATCTCGGCCCTCCGGAAAGCTACCGGACGGCGGGAGAATGATATCCGACAGATCAATGCATCCGAAGCCGGGCGCTCTCTTCGTTTTTCTTGCCGGACTGCTGTTCTCATCGGTTCTCATGCCGGCATGCGATCGATCCGGCGCCGATCATGCCGATGTGAAAACGATCATCCTCGCGCATGCGATGCACCGGACCCACCCTGTATCGATCGCGATGGATCGCATGGCGGAGAATGTCGAACTGTATTCCGGCGGACGCCTGAAAATAACGATATATCCCGCCGGACAACTGGGCTCGGAGCGGAAACTGCTTGAGCTCATACAGATCGGCACCATCGGTATGACCAAAGTCTCCGCAGCCACGCTGGAAAACATCGTCCCCGCGATGCAGGTCTTCAGCTTTCCGTATCTTTTCCGCGATAAGGAGCATGTATTTAACGTACAGGACGGTGAAGTCGGCCGGCAGCTCCTCCTCGAAGGGGCGCAATACCGTCTGAAGGGGATTGCGTATTACGATGCCGGCAGCAGGAGCCTCTATACGACCACGAGAGCCGTCGAGACTCCGCAGGACCTGGCGGGGATGAAGATCAGGGTAATGGAGAGCGTAATCGCGATGAAGCTCATGAGAACGATGGGGGGATCGCCTACCCCGCTCTCCTACGGCGAACTCTATACCGCATTCCAGGGCGGCATCGTCGACGGCGCCGAAAACAATCCCCCCAGCTTTTACACCTCACGACATTATGAAGTATGCAGGTACTATACGCTGAATGAACACTCGACCATCCCGGATGTTCTGGTGATCGGAACCCGGCTCTGGGAAGAATTATCCGACGAGCAGAGAGCGTGGCTTCAGAAAGCCGTCGACGAGTCGGTGGAGTTTCAGCGGGAACTGTGGCATAATTTCGAACTCGAAGCTCTCGAGGTGATCGAAAACTCCGGCGTTACGATTCTTCATCCGGACAAAGAGCCATTCAGGCGGGTGCTCCAGCCGATGTATGATGAAATCGAACGCTCCGATCCCGAGCTCTACTCCTGGGTTGAACGTATCCGTCAGGTCGAATAATCGGAGAAACAATGCGCAAGTCGATAGATGCGATAATACGGATCGCTCTGGTACTCCTGATGGCGTCGCTCGTCCTCAGCGTCGTCTGGCAGGTTTTCACCAGGTATGTGCTTCAGTCGCCGAGTGTATTCACCGACGAACTGGCCCGTTTTCTGCTGATCTGGGTGAGCCTGCTTGGCGCTGCCTTCTACTCGGGAAAGAATCAGCACATACGGATAGACATCGTACCCCGCCGACTAAATCCGGAGCGCAGGAGAAAGCTCGAAATTTTTATCAAATTATTAATCATTCTGTTCGTGCTTTGCGTGCCGGTTATCGGAGGCGGATATCTGGTGTACATCACGTCGAAATATACCCAGATCACACCGGCTTTGAGAATTCCGATGGCCTGGGTATATCTCATCGGGCCGCTCAGCGGTGCCCTGATCATCTATTATAAAATATCGGATATACTCGGTCTGCTTCGATCCGGTTCGCCGGACCTATCCGGCTCGGAGGCGGGAAATTAGCTCATGGGACTCCTCGATCTGCTCATCCTGATATTCAGCTTTTTGTTCCTCCTTGCCATCGGCATGCCGATTGCCTGGACGCTGGGAATTGCCGCCCTGCTGACCATGCTGCTCACGGTGGATTCGCTCACCGCATTCACGACGCTGGGACAGCAGTTCATGACGAGTCTCGACAGTTTTACACTGCTGGCGATACCGTTCTTCATTCTGGCCGGTCAGATAATGAATCAGGGAGGAATAGCGTCCCGTCTGATAAATTTCGCGAAAAACATAGTCGGCTCGCTGCCCGGCGGACTGGCGCAGATAAACATCGTTGCAGCCATGCTCTTCGGTGCGATCGCGGGATCGTCGGTAGCGGCTGCGTCTGCCATCGGCAGCATTCTCGGACCGAAGATGGAGAAGGAGGGGTATTCCCGGGAATTCAGCGCATCGGTCAACATCACATCGGCATCTCTGGGATTGGTAATTCCCCCGTCGAACGTTCTAATCATTTATTCGCTCGCGAGCGGAGGAGCTTCGATCGCGGCTCTCTTCGTGGCGGGATATGTTCCCGGCATCCTGACCGGTTTAGCGCTTATGGCGATCGCCGCAATCTGGACGATGCGAAAGAAATATGCGGTCGGAACGAGATCCTCGATCGGAGATCTGGTGCGATCGTTTGCGAGCGCGTTGCCGAGCCTCTTTCTCCTCGTGATAGTCATCGGCGGAATAATCGCGGGCGTATTTACAGCGACCGAAGCTGCGGCAATCGCGGTCGTCTACAGTCTGGTACTGGCGTTTATTTATAAGGAAATACGACCGGGGGATCTGCCGGAAATTCTCATCAGCTCGGTTAAAACCACGTCGGTTGTGATGCTGCTGATAGCGGCTTCCATCACCCTCTCCTGGGTAATGACGTTCGGCCATCTTCCTCAGACTCTGAGCGAAACGATGCTGGGAATAAGCGACAACAAGATCGTCATACTGATCATCATAAATATTGTGCTGCTCTTTGTCGGTATGTTCATGGATATGACGCCGGCTATCCTCATCTTCACCCCCATCTTTCTGCCGGTAGCGGTCCAACTCGGGATACATCCGGTCCATTTCGGGATCATTATGGTCATGAACCTTTGCATCGGGATTTGCACACCGCCGGTGGGGACGCTCCTGTTCGTGGGTATCAGCATCGCAGGGACTACGATCGAGAAAATGATAAAGCCGCTGTTGCCGCTCTTTCTGGCGATGATTATTATCCTTCTGTTCGTAACCTTCTGGCCGGATATTAGCCTTTGGCTGCCGAGGCTGTTTCAATTGGTGTGATCTGGTATATAGCAATATTTGGGAATATTACTATATAATAATGAGTATGCGCTTGATGGATGGATTGGGGAATGAACGACTTCAGCTTCGCCGAAGCTGTACAACATGCTACGTGAATATGTAGAGCGATTCTCTAGAATCGCTTTCTTAGTGCTTTATAAGCGACACTGGAGTGTCGCTCTACAAGTTTTTATAGAACCACAGTTGGCGGGAGAGGCTGCACGGGCAGATATATATAATTCGAAAAGCAGAACATAAAATTTCATTGTGTATTGGCTGTTCTGATTTATTGTTCATGTATATTGGCCGGCCGCTCTTCGCCGTCTTTCCGCTCGGCGCGGTGACACCGCTTAAATTGGGCAGGTGGAGTTGAGAGAGCGCAGATGAAAAGGTTAGTAAGGTCCGTATCGATTATTTTTCAATACGGAATAAATACACGGTTATGAGCGAATGATCTTTTACATGAATGTTCGTTCCTGACTCTTTTCCGATACCCGGATAGATGTAAATCATACAGACGTACAGCTATGGAAAAGGTTTCGCCTATGTTTCAGCTTTATAAATCCATCATCTCCTTCGGCGCGACAGCGGTGATATGTCTCCTGCTCACAACAACGCTTGCGCTCTCCCAATCGTTATATATCAATGAAATGATGTCGTCCAATTCATCTACCATCGAAGACGAGGACGGCGCCGCGTCGGACTGGATCGAGTTGTATTACGACGGAGCCGAACCGCTGAACCTGGACGGGTATGGCATCTCCGATACCTACGATGAGCCGTACCGATGGACATTCCCCGCCGTCACCATCAATCCGGGAGAGTTCATGCTTATCTGGGCCTCCGGCAAGGACAGGCGTAATCCCGGCAGTCCGCTGCATACAAACTTTAGCATTGCCGCCGGAGGCGAAGAGATTATCCTTACCGATCCGGACAGCGCCCTGGTGGACGAACTTGAGCCGGTAGCGCTGGCTGCGGATATCAGCATCGGCAGACAGCCCGACGGCGGCGAGGCATGGTACTTCTTCACTTCCCCCACCCCCGGATCGGCGAATACCACCGAAGGTTATCAGGAATTGCTCGACCCGGTCGCTTTTTCTCACCCGGGCGGATTTTATAGCGGTCAGATCACCGTCACATTGAGTCATCCCGACCCGGATGTTGTTATCATCTACACAATCGACGGCTCCGAACCGGATCCCGAAAATCTCGACGGCAGGACCTACCAATTCAAAAACCAGTACAGGGAATGGAATATCGGCCAATCAGACGGAGTCCTCCTGAACGAGACATACCGATCGTATACTTATTCCGACGATAGTCCAATCCACATCGCAAACCGGACGGCGGAGGTAAACAGATACAGCCGGATGTCATCGACCTATCATCAGTCTCCGTTCTACTTCCCCGATGGCCCTATCTTCAAAGGGACGGTTCTTCGGGCGAAAGCCGTTAAGACCGGATCGGCGCCGGGAAAAGCGATCACACACACTTTCTTTGTATCCCCGCAGGGAGCGGAGAGGTATAGTCTGCCGGTCATCTCGTTTGGTGTACAGCCGGATTATTTGTTCGATTACGTGAAGGGAATCTATACCGCAGGGACGGACTTCGATGCATGGCGCAGCAGCAATCAATGGGCCGGAGCCGACGGATCCACGCCTGCTAACTACCACAGACGCGGGGACGAGTGGGAGTATCCCGCTTCGTTCGAGCTCTTCGAACCTGCCGGGGGTACGGTATTGAGACAGGAAATAGGGATCCGCATCCATGGAGCATGGGCGCGGTCGCATCCGATGAAGTCGCTGCGTCTGTACGCTCGCAGCGCATACGGAGAAAACAGATTTTATCATAAGCTGTTTCCGGATATGCCGTATACCGAATATAACCGTGCTATTCTTCGCAATTCAGGAAACGACTGGTTTTATACGATGTTCAGAGACGCGTTCATACAGACGGCCGTGAAACACCTACGCTTCGATACACAGGCGTACCGTCCGTATATCGTTTTTATCAACGGAGAGTACTGGGGAATCCACAATATGCGCGAACGGTACGATCAGCACTACCTGAGCCGCGTATACGGCGTCGACCCTGAAAATGTAGATATACTTGAAGGAGATGCTTTCGTCGTCGAAGGGAACAATCAGCATTATATCGAAACCATCGATTACATCACTTCCAATTCGCCGGCGGTGGCCGAGCATTATGAATACATTAAAACCCGGGTCGACGTCGACAACTTCATGGATTACCAGATAGCGCAGATATTCGCAGGCAACAGAGACTGGCCGGGCAATAATATCGACTACTGGCGTCACCGGACCGGCGAGTATGAGCCCGACGCGCCTTACGGCCATGACGGCCGCTGGCGATGGCTCATGTACGATACCGAGTTCGGTTTCGGGCTATACGGGGTGGGACCCAACCACAACACCTTAGCGCTCGCAACCGCTACAAACGGTCCTTCATGGCCGAATCCCCCATGGTCGACCCTTCTGCTGCGAAGACTGCTTCTGAACCAGTCGTTCCGCGACCTCTTCATCAACCGGTTTGCGGATCAGTTAAACAGCGCATTTCGTCCCGAGCGGCTCATACCTTTAATCGACAATATGGCGAGCGCGATCGAATCTGAGATTCAGGAGCACATCACGAGATGGAAACAGCCCGGTTCGCGGGAAATTTGGGAGGCGGAGGTTAATGTTTTACGGCAGTTCGCACTCGGCCGCCCGTCAAACGTTCGTGAGCATATCAGAAATTATTTCAACGCAGGGAACGAGGTGCAGATTACCGTGGGCGCATCCGATCCTTCTGCGGGGAGGATATTCGTCAATACAATCGAGCTCTCCGGAGACTATCCCGGCATCGAATCCGAACCGCTCCCCTGGAGAGGCATCTATTTCCAAACTGTGCCGATCACCCTGACAGCTCTCCCCTGGCCCGGTTATAAATTCTCACATTGGGGAGGAGTTGCGGGTTCTCCGGAATCCCAAACAATAGAACTGCAGGCAGCGCAGAACACAACCGTCACTGCAGTGTTCGAGCTCGACGACGAAGCGGACTTTTATCCGGATCCATGGATACTTTCGGAACAGGAATACGAATTCCATGCATGGGATTCCGACGAACCCGCAGGCAGCTATCCATCGAATATGGCGTTCGTCTATATGGACAGGTCCGATCCCGGCCTCGAGGCGGTGGTAGCCGGATTCACCGATGGCGTCTATGACCTGGATTCACGAACCCGGATCAACGGCCTGGGCGATGATGGATTCTCCTTCATTAATACCGGCAACGAGGAGGGGAATCCCGGATATCCGGGCGTCCGGCTCGGCGGCGCTCTTTTAGCGCTCAATACCCAAGGTAAGACGGGTATCGAGGTAACGTGGGAGGGCAAGACGATTCTCCCGAATTCCAGAATATATAATTTACGATTGCAGTACAGGATCGGCGATGAAGGTCCCTTTACGGACGTTCTCGACGATAATGGAGATCCTGTAGAGTACCGCTGCGGTGAAGAGGCGGGGCAGCGCGAGCTGATTGGACCGGTGCTGCTGCCGAAAGCGGCGGAGAATAAGGTATACGTTCAACTTCTCTGGAGATATTATTATACGGGCGTACAACTCGATTCGGAGAGCGGGCAGCGTTCACAGCTCGCGATTTCGGAGATACTTGTCGCGGGCACGGGCGAGGTGACCGAAGTTTCGAAAGATCGCGACGAGACGCTCCCGACCGATTTTCAATTGCAGCAGAATTATCCGAATCCGTTCAACCCGGCTACCGTTATTCAATACCATCTGCCGTCGGACGGTCATGTCTCCTTACTAGTCTATGACGTACTCGGACGGATTATATCAGTACTGGTTGATGAATGGAGGGAAGCCGGTATATACTCAGTATCTTTCGATGCATCGAATCTGCCGGGGGGTATGTACATATATCGATACCGGACTGAAAGCAACGTGGATAACAAGCGGATGCTATATGTGAAATAACAACGCGGCGATATTTCTTTTTTTATTTTTCGAATTTCGAGCTTCGATTTTCTAATTTCGTCCTTGGATTATCCCGTGTCGGATCAAAGCAACCCTACCAATCAAACAACGTCCCATCCTCTTTCCGGTTGACCGGAAGATAAGCCCGTTCGTACGGATACTTCGCGGCTTTCTCTTCGTCGATATCGACGCCGAGTCCCGGCGCCTCGCCCGGATACATATAACCGTCTTCGAAGTAATATGCATGCGGAAAGACTACGTCGGTTAACTCGACGTGCTGCATATATTCCTGGATGCCGAAATTATTGATCGCGATATCGAAATGGAGCGCCGCTCCCATCGTTACCGGCGACAGGTCGGTTGCCCCATGAAATCCAGTCCGTACCTGATACATTTCGGCGAACGAAGCGATCTTCTTCAGATGGGTGATACCACCCCCATGGCCGATCGACGTTCGGATATAATCGATCAGCATCTCCGACATCAACACATTCGAATCCCATATGGAATTGAAAACTTCACCGACCGCCAACGGCGTCGTGGTATGCTGACGGATCAGACGGAATGCTTCCTGAAGCTCCGCAGGAGTACAATCCTCCATCCAGAAGAGGTGGTAAGGCTCGAGCTCTTTTCCGAGCCTGCCCGCCTCTATCGGCGTCAGGCGGTGATGACAGTCATGGAGTAGATGGACATCGTTGCCGTAGGTATCGCGAAGGCTCCTGAACAGCGCCGGGATAAAGTTGAGATATTTCTCCGACGACCAGCGCATCTCCGTCGGCAGGCCTTTTTCCGCCGGTTCGTACGACTTCCCCGCTTTCGCCACTCCGTATGCCCCTTCTATTCCGGGGATGCCGCACTGAGCCCGCACCGCTGTGAATCCTTTCGCGAGATATTTCCCGACCTCATCCACCGCTCCCTGAAGATCTCTGCCGTTTGCATGGCAATACACCATCACCCTGTCTCTCGATTTACCGCCGAGGAGATTATATAACGGTGTGTTGAGCGCCTTCCCCTTGATATCCCATAATGCGGTATCCACTGCGCCGATAGCGGCCATGGTGACCGGTCCGCGACGCCAATACGCCCCTTTGTAGAGATAGTGCCAGATATCTTCAATTCTAGAAGGATCTTTGCCGATAAGACAGGGTATCACATGTTCTTCCAGATATGAGGCAACCGATATTTCTCTGCCGTTCAGCGTGGCATCGCCTAATCCGTATATCCCTTCATCGGTGACGATCTTCAGCGTCACGAAATTCCGTCCCGGACAGCAGATAATTATTCTTGCTTCTTTGATGATCATCCGTTCCTCGTGCATTATTTCGACAGTGCTTCACGTGCCAATTCCACCACGGCGTGGAATGCGGGCTTCGGCCGGTATTCCCGATCGAACAGCAGCGGGTAATTCGTTCTGCCTTCGACGGGGAGGTAGTTGAGCCAGGAATCCCCGTCGGTTACGTTCCAGAACGTCACGCGCGAGATCACGCCGCGATGGCGCAGATACATATCGAACAATTCACGGTACCGTTCGGTCAACTCGTTCTGGAAGCTTTCCGGCAGGCCTTCGGCGTACGTGTTTATGTCGCCGGTCAGTTTCGTTCCGCGGGGAACATGGGGGAGGACGCTGATATCGAGTTCGGTGATCATCACATCGAGGCCGAGCTCCGCAAGCTCAACGATCGAGTTTTCGATCTCCTGCAACTCCGGAAACTCGAGCATCCGGAAATGACTCTGGGAACCGATGCCGTGTACGGGAGCGCCCTGTTCCTGCAAGTAACGGACCAGGCGGATCGCGCCTGCGCGTTTGGATGGGACTTCCATCAGAAAATCGTTATAATAGAGCTCGGCGTCCGGATCCGCTTCGTGCGCGTACTGGAACGCCTTCACCAGGTAATCCTGTCCGATGATGCGGTACCACCGGGTTTCACGGAGCGATCCGTCGAGCTCCAGCGCTTCGTTCACGACATCCCACCCTTGGATACGGCCTTTGTATCTGCCGACGACGGTGTGGATGTGATCCCGCATCCTCTCCAGCAACGCTTCGCTGCTCAGGGTATTTCCCTCTTCATCCTCAAAAACCCAATCCGGCGTCTGGTTATGCCAGACAAGCGTATGGCCGACGATGAACATGCCGTTCTCTTCACCGATCCTGACGAGTCTGTCAGCAGCATCGAAATCGTACACGCCCGGTGCGGGATGTATCTCCTCCCACTTCATCACGTTTTCGGCGGTGATCGAATTGAACTGCCGCTTCGTAAGTTCGAGTCCTTTCGGGTCGACCTGAAGGGAGTGCTTGTACGAGTATCCTCTCAGTCTGGCAGGGCGAATGAACTCTGCCGCACCCGGATCGTCGGCGAAAATGTGCTGGCGGTCGATCGCGGTACCCACGAGAAATGCGTCATCGAAGACGTCCTTGAGTGCAGGATGTTTCTCCCCGCCACACCCCGCATACAACAGCAGTAACAGAAAGGCAGCCGCAACCATACGCATACCGCCGGCGCAAATCGACGTAGTTCGTATTCGTTCGGACTGTATCGGGTTCAGTTTGATCATCATAGTATCATCGCTCCGTATAGGTTATGGAATCCGGAAAGGGGTACATGGACTTTCAGGGTTTTCCGCCGAGCTTTTCTTGTGCTGCATCGACGACCTCGTAATATGCCGGTTTCGGCTTTCCGTCCCGATCGAACAGCAGCGGATAATTCGTCCTTCCGTAAACGGGCCAGTTGTTTTTCCATGAATTTCTGTCCGTGATTCCCCAGAAGGTTACACGGGTGACCGCGTCGCGATGGCGGAGGAGAACCTCGAAGATATCGCGGTAACGCCGGGCAAGTTCCTGCTGTACCGATTCGGGGAGTCCGTCCGGATAGGGATTCAGCCTCTCTTCAAGTTCTGCGCGCCTGGAGATATCCGCTCCCATGTAGTCGAACGCCGCGGGAAGGACGTCTATATCCAGCTCGGTAATCATGACGTCCAGTCCGAGAGCGGCGAACTCCGTTATGGTCTTTTCGATCTCATCGAGATCGGGCCAATCCAGCATGAAATGTCCCTGGGTTCCGATGCCGGTAACCGGCACGCCTTGTTCCTTCAGGGATCGCATCAGTCGCACCGCCCCGTCGCGCTTTGGCTGATTCTCGAGCGAGTAGTCGTTGTAATACAGTTCCGCACCCGGATCCGCTTCGCGCGCGTACTCGAACGCCCGGGCGATATAGTCCTCGCCGATGATTCTGTACCATGGGGATTGCCTGAGAGACCCGTCCTCATCGAGGGCTTCGTTGACGACATCCCATCCATGTATGCGGCCTTTGTACCTGCCGACGACGGTATGGATATGATCGCGCATCCGGTCGAGGAGGACTTCGCGTGAAACCGGATTACCCGCGTCGTCCTGAAATACCCATGCCGGCGTCTGTGAATGCCAGACCAGCGTATGCCCGACCATAAACATGCCATTCCTTTCGCCGAACTCAACAAATCCGTCGGCTGCCGCGAAATCGTACTTCCCGGGTTCCGGGTGTATGGGCCCCCATTTCGTGACGTTCTCGGGGGTAATGGAGTTGAAATGAATCTCCGCGAGATCGACAGCCTGCCGGTCTCTGCCGAAGACCTGCGCCTCGTTCAGCGCGGTGCCTATCATGAACGCATCGGCGAAAACATCCTTGAGACCCTGCTTCGACTCGCGGTTGCATGCTGATGTCGATGCAATCGCGATCAGGAGGAGTCCGAAAACGACTCTTTTATATGCCGCAAAGTTTGGTATCATGGCGTCGTCCTATTTAATTTCCGTGTTATATGTGGGCGATCGAGAACATTGAGCCTCGGAGAGGTGCAACAACAATCCCCCTCTCAATAAAAAAATCAAACCATTGGTGTCCAAAATAATTATTGACGAAGTGAACATAGTGGAATATTGCATTGGAAAAGGTATAACTTTATGATACACAAACTATGGGTCCAGTATGATTTATTACTTCAGAAGCTTATGAAATGAGAGTAATCGCATGCATATATTCAGATATATTTGAATTATTGTTACTTTTCTTTT